>JAAXUL010000932.1 GCA_013336035.1 Chloroflexales bacterium | reverse complement strand
CAGGGAGGGCTTGCCCTCCCTGAAGAGCTCACCTTTCACGTCTGAATGCCGCAAGCGCAGCTTGCAAGCATTTAGTGCGCGCGCCGCAGCAGGTCGTGGAACGCGCCATTGAAGGCCTCGGGCAGCTCGATATAGGGCGTGTGGCCGCAGTCGGCCAGCTCGATCTCGCGGAAGCCGCCGCCGCGCCCGGCGTAGCGCTCGAGGAAGCGCCGCGTCTGGCCCTTCATCGGCTGGGGCGGAAAGACCTCGTCGCCCGGCCAGTCCGGGATGGCGCCCAGCTTGCCCAGAGTGCCGATCTCGAAGAGGCTCATGTCGCTCACGACCTGGTCGTCGGCACCGTGGATCCAGAGGATCGGCGGCTTGCGGGGGGCGGCCAGGATGCGCTCGACCAGGTCACCCACGTACTTCGGCGAGAGGGCGTTGTTGGGCCCGAGCACGCCCGGCCCCACGCCCGGCCAGTTCTCGCTGCGCACCGAGTCGCCGGGGTGATGGTCGGGGCTAACGTGGATGCTGAGCAGGCTCGAGAGCAGCGCCTCCTCGCGGGCCGCTCGGAAGGGCGGCTTCCAGTAGTAGCTGTTCATAACGACGCGGGGCGCCGTCTGCGGGTTCTCCTCGCCGCGGTCCTTCGCGCCCTCGCGCCGGGCAAACTCGGGGTTGACCAGGCCGGCGCCCGAGCCGGCGCAGTCGGGCCAGCAGGGCGTCCCATCGAGGTCTTTGGTGCCGCCGAAGCCGTACGGCGAGCCCGGGGCCACCTGGGTCACGCTGCGCAGGCGCCCGGGGGCGGCGGCGAGCAGCGCCCAGACCACCGCGCCGCCCAGCGAGTGGCCGACCACATGGAAGCGCTCGAGGCCGAGGGTGTCGGCGAGGGCCAGGATATCGTCGGCGAAGTCGCCGCAGCCGCGCGTGGCGTTCACCGGCTTGAACTCGCTGTCGCCATAGCCCCGCAGGTCGGGCGCGATGCCGCGAAGATCCTCAGCCAAATCAAGCATCCGCTCTTCCCAGAAGGTGCTCGACGAGTTATTGCCATGGACAAAGACCACCGGGAAGCCGTTCTCCGGCCCGCTGAAGCGCACATGCTGCCGCAGCCGGGGCGTGTCCACCATCCGCGACTCGATACCGGGGAGCGTGGGGATACTTTGCATAGAGTCCTCCTACTGCTCGCTGATGTACTGACGCATGAGCGACTGCTTATCGATCTTGGCCGCCGCCGTCTTGGGCAGCGGCTCGGCCTGGACGATAACGCGGCGGGGCAGCTTGTAGCGGGCCAGGCGCTCGGCGACGAAGGCCAGCAGATCGTCGGGGTCGATGGCCTGCCCCTGGCGCGACACGACCACCGCCCAGACCACCTCGCCCCACTTCACGTCCGGGGCGCCGATGATCGCCGCCTCGCCCACGGCGGGGTGCGCGCTGAGCGCGCTCTCTATCTCGGCCGGGTAGATATTCTCGCCGCCCGAGATGATCACATCCTTCAGGCGGCCCACGATCGTGTAGTAGCCCTCGGCGTCGCGGCTGGCCAGGTCGCCCGTGCGCAGCCAGCCCTCGGGCGTGATCGCCTTCGCCGTCTCCTCGGGGCGGCCCCAGTAGCCATTACAGACGTGAGGGCCGCGGATCCACAGCTCGCCCACCTCGTCGGGGCCACGCTCGCCGCCCGCCTCATCGACGACTTTGACATCGACAAACAGCAGCGGGCGGCCGACGGCGCCCGGCTTGCGCCGCACATCGGCGGGGGGGAGCCAGAAGGTGTTCGGCCCGGCCTCGGTGAGCCCGTAGCCGGTCTTGAAGTCTATGCCGCGACGCCAGAACTCCTCGAAGACTGGCATGGGGCAGGGCGCCCCGCCGCTGATCACCAGTTTGAGCCGGCTGAAGTCGGCCTCGGCCCAGCGGGGGTGCTGCTGGAGCGCGATAAACATCGTCGGCACCCCGAAGAAGATCGTCACCCGCCCCGCGCCGATCAGGTCGAAGATCTGGTTGACATCAACGCCCTTGCAGACCACCGAGGCCCCGCCCGCCATAACCAGGGGCGCCGTGAAGACGTTCAGGCCGCCGGTGTGGAAGAGCGGCGTGTTGAGGATGGTCGTGTCGCCCGCGTCGAGCCCCCAGCTCATCACGGTGTTGATCGCGTTGAAGGCGATGTTGCCGTGGGTCAGGATGGCGCCCTTGGGCAGGCCCGTGGTGCCGCCGGTGTAGCAGATCACCCACGGGTCGTCCCAGCGCAGCTCGATGGGCGGCACCTCCTCGTCGCAGGCATCACGAAAGACCAGGATGTCATCGTTGACATCGGCCAGGGCCATCCCGTCGAGGGCCAGCCAGCGCTGCACCGAGGGCGCATCACCCCGCAGGTCGCGGACCGTGGCCGCGAACTCGGGGCCGTAGACGAAGAGCATGGGCGTGGCGTCGGCCAGCAGTCCCACGATCTCGCCCCTAGTCAGGCGCCAGTTGAGCGGCTGCATCACTGCCCCGAGCTTGCCGCAGGCGAACCAGATATCGAGAAAGGCGACGCTGTTATAGGCCAGCACCGCAACCCGGTCGCCGCGCCCCACCCCCAGGCGCCGCAACAGAGCCGCGGTGCGCGTAGCCGCCGCGTTCCACTCGCCATAGCTGATCGGCCGCATATCGGCCTGAGCATCGTAAAGGGCCGTGCGCTCGGGCGAGAGCTGCGCCCTGCGCCCGAGCAAGTCGCCGAGGTACATGCTGAGATGTGCGCTCATCCTTGTCACCCGCTGTAGCTTACGCGCCACCAGGCGCACCCCACTGTACACACGCCGCCGCCCAGGCATATCCAATGCCCGCGGCCACCATCACCATCAGGTCGCCATCGCGCAGCCGCCCCGTCTCAAGGCCGCGCCGGATCGAGAGCATCTGGTCCTGCTGGCCCACATGCCCCAGGTCGCTCAGGTAGCAGCTCTGCTCTTCGCGCAGTCCCAGCTCGCCCAGCACATAGTCGTGGGCCGAGCGCTTCATATGCAGCAGATTGAGGTAGCCGATCTCCGCCCGGGTCTTGCCGCTCTTCGCCAGGGCCTCGTCGATCACCCTGAGGAAGTTGGCCATCGAGATAGGGTCGAGGCGGCGCTTCATACCCTCGGGGTCGGGCACATCAATGCGGTACTGGCCGCCCTCCAGGGCCTCGGGGGTCAGCGGTGCCACGGTGCCGCCCACGGGCACGATCACGTCGAGCGAGAAGGCCCCATCGGCCAGCACGCTCACGCCGAGCAGGCGATTGCGGGCCACGCCCTTGCGCAGGATCAGCGCGCCGCCGCCGCAGCTCAGGTTGATCATAAAGCGCGAGCGGGGGTTGGCGTAGTCGACCAGGTCGCCGTTGCGGTAGCCGCCGGCGATCAGCACCGTGTTGACGGCCGGGTCGGCGGCCATCAGGCCGCGCGCTAGCTGCAGGGCGGCGATGGTGGTGCCGCAGCGCATCTGCACGTCGATGGCCCAGGCCCGCCGCGCGCCGATATCATAGGCCAGCTTGATGCCCGCCGTCCAGAGCGGGTACTCTTTCCACTCCTCGGTGGTACAGAGCACGACGTCGATCTCGTCAGGGCTGATGCCCGAGCGC
>JAAXUL010000931.1 GCA_013336035.1 Chloroflexales bacterium | reverse complement strand
TCGAGCAGCGGGAAGGCCTTCAGGGCGGCCCAGGTGGCCGTGCCCCAGGGCATGGGGGCGTCGCCGATGAACATCTGCGAGACAGCGAGGGCGGGCAACCCCCACATGGCCCCGAGCATCGCCGCGCCGACTGTACCGCTGATCAGCACATTGGTCCCGCTGTTCAGGCCGCGGTTGATACCGGCGACGACCACATCGGGCCGGGGGCAGAGGCCGGCGCGCACGCCCGCGAGCACGCAGCCCACCGGCGTGCCGCTGAAGGCGTAGGCCCTGATCCCGTCGCAGGCCGGGATCGGCGCGGCCGCGGGGCGGATAGTCAGCCCGCGCTGGGAGGGCAGGGCCATGCTCGTGCCACTCTGCTCGACCTCGGGCGCCACGAGCGTCACCTCGCCGAGGCCCGCCTCGCGCAGGGCCCCCGCCAGAGCCCACACGCCGAGGCTCTCGATCCCGTCGTCATTTACCACCAGAATCTGCATGTCGCGCCGCTCCTCAATGCTGTGGAAAACTCCCATCCCTATCATACCGCGGCGGCGCTCAACCAGACACACACTCCCGCTCGCCCGTGGCCTGCGGCCACAGGCGAGCGGTTGGGCGATGAGGGTCGGAAGCAGCAAAACCAGCTCTATTCCCCCTGGGCGATCGCCGCCTCGACCAGGTCGAAGGTCACCTGGGCCGAGCCGCGGGCCCGCGCGGCCTGCTCTGCGGCCAGGCGCAGCGAGCGGCTCGCGCTGATGCGGGCCAGAAAGGGCACCTGCTCGATGGCCACGTTCAGCCGCTCGGCAGCCTCTTTCGTCCAGGGTATGGTCTCGGCCGAGACGGAGGCCGGCGGCGGGCCGGCGGGGCCGCCCGGGGCGCCCGCAGGCTTGACCAGATCGACCGGCAGGAAGTTGAAGACCATCTCGTAGAAGCGGTTCACCAGCTCTTGCATAATATTGGCGGCGCCGGCGTAGCCCATAAACGGCGTGCCGGTCGTGCGGCGCACCACGGGCCCGGGGAAGGTGGCCGGGATGTAGTGGGTCGCCCTGGCGTTGGCCTCGGCCAGGTAGATCTTCTCGTTGATGCTGCCGAAGACGAAGGCCGGGGCTTTGCTGTGAAGCCGGCGGCGGATCTCGATATTGTCGGGCTCATCCTCGCGGCGGGGGCGGCCCGAGCTCCAGGCGACCTTCATGCCCAGCTCGTCGCCGAGGAACTGGCGCAGGCCCTCGACGTAGCTGCGCCCGGCGACGATCGCGCAGTCCACCGTGGCGAACCAGTCGCTCTGCGGGCCGCGCCAGAGGTCCCACACCGGCCGCAGAGTGGTGCGCTTCTCGCGGGCGATGAAGGCCTCGACCTGCGCCTCGGGGGCGCCGATCAGGCGGCCCAGATCGCGCAGGAAGGCAGTCGTGCCAAAGACACCGAAGGGCGCGAAGAGGTAGGGCCGGCCCAGGGCCTGGGCCAGGGGCGCGCCGAACTCGTGGTACATCACTACGCTGGCGGCGGCATCGGCCAGGCGCGGCGTGCTCGCCACGCTGCCCTCGTAGGGGTAGACCAGGTTAACCTCGCCGCCGATGCCCTCGACCAGACGGCGCAGCTCGTACAGGTCGGCGGGCGCGTTGAAGCAGCCCAGCGAGGGGCCGATGATATTGACCAGGTTGGGGGCCTTCGGGGGCGCCTCGGGGGGCACGAAGGGCTGGCCGTACTCCTCCCAGGCGAAGAGCAGGGCTCGGTCGCGCCCAATCCACTCGTCCTGCTCCAGCGACTGGCTCCAGAAGAAGCGGGCCTCGGGGTCGATCTGGGCCACCAGGCGGCCGTGGTCGGCGCTGATCATCTCGCTCTCGGCGGTCGAGACGACCACCAGGCGCTTGCCCTCGAGCGTGCCGAGGGAGCGCAGGTCGTCGATGGTGCGGATGAGGGCCTTGGCCGTGCCCTGGATGACGTCCTCCTCGCGGATTGAGGTGGGCGTGAGGTTGGCCATATGGGGCAAGGCGTCGGTGTAGTTCGTGACGGCCATGCCCAGCAGGTTGTAGCAGCCGATCGGCGCGTCGCACACGATATGGATATCGGGGAAGCAGCCGAAGACCCATGAGGCACCCCAGTACGAGCTTGAGTCGGAAATATCTCTGATGAGCTGGATGCCCATTGCTTCACTCCATGAAAAAGTCGACCATGCGCTCGTACAGCGGCTTGCGGTTCATCAGGTCGCGCACGAAGCCCAGCGAGGCGATCATGCCGCCAGCCAGGAAGAGCGGGCGCACGCTGAGGATATTGGTGTAGTAGACCGAGGGGATGGCGAGCTCTTTGGCGTGGGCCGCCAGGGTCGTGGTGCCGATCACGAGGTCGAAGGTCCAGCGCTCCATCGCGGCCTTATCGTCCTCGATGGCCTTGCGATAGATCACGGCCTCGGTGCCGTGGGCCTTGAGCCAGGCCTCATCGGCGGCGGTGAGCATACTGGGGCCGATGCTGGTGCTGATGTATGGCACGTGGGCCCCGCCCTCGACCAGCAGGCGGGCGTAGAGCATCTCGTTGCCCTCGTAGCCCGAGATCATGATCGTCGCGCCCTTGAGCGGCTGGCTGGCCAGGAAGCCGCGCGCGGTGGCCTCCTCCTCCTGGGCCACGCGCTCGACCGCGTCCTCGTCGAGCTCGAGGGCGGCGCCGATCGCCCGCAGCCAGGCGGCGCTGCCGTCGGCCCCGATCGGGGCGCCCGAGACCACGCCCACGCCCCGCTCGTGCAGGACGCCGATTGTCTCGCGGTAGAAGGGGTGCACGGCGGCCACGGCGGCGGCCCGGCCGACCATCTTCAGCTCATCGACGTGGCGGCCGGGCAGGGTGGTCAGCACGCGGCCGCCCATCTTGCGCAGCACGCTGTCGATGATCAGCGGGTCGGCGGGGAAGACCTCGCCAATCAGGGCCAGGGCGCCGGGCTCAGGCTCGCTGGCCTGATCGAGGAAGCGGCGCATCACCGCGGCCAGGGCGATATCTTTGGCCTCGGGGTGCGAGTGGATGGCGTAGGCGGGCACGCGCACCAGCACCACCGGCTTGCCGTCGATCTCGGTGGGCAGCAGCTCCTCGGCGAGGCCGGCCGTCTCGGCGACGCAGAGCGAGATCACGGGGATGACTGAGACGTTCTGCTCCTTCGCCGCAGCGGCGATCGCTGCGGCGGCGGCCTCTTGCACTTTGCCGCTCGAGAGCTCGGCGGTGCCGAGGGCCGGGGCGATAATGCTTTTACGGGCGGCGTAGAAGTGAGTAACAAAGGTGAGCCCGTAGAGGCAGCCGGTGTCGGTGACCATAGCCGGCTGGGCGCCCTCGATGCGGGCCAGCACGCGCAGGGCGCCGAACGCCGGGCACATCGTCTGGGGGTGAAGCTTGCAGGCCCCTGCCTTGAACGGCTCCTGCGGGGCGTCGGCCCCGGCCGGTGTCAGGGGGATCATCTCAGCCATGAGCTAGACCTTTCCACTGGGTACGTGATAAGCATTATACGACACTCTTTATGTTCTAATGCGTAACATTCGACACCTATAACTTGCGAAAGTTGCGCGGACACTAAAGGGGGCGACGGCTATCCCGTCGCCCGGATTAGGA
>JAAXUL010000930.1 GCA_013336035.1 Chloroflexales bacterium | reverse complement strand
TCGGGGAAGTTGGGCGCCAGATAGGCGCCGCTGTCGGCGAGCAGGCTGAGCTCGCCGTCGTCGGGCTGGGTGCCGGCCCCGATCACCATGATCGGCACCCGCTTATCGCGGGCGTAGGCGAGCACATCGCCGGCCCCTGGGTCGGGGGCCACACCATTGACGCCGCTGGCTATCAGCACAACTGCCTGCCGCCGCCAGGGTGGGCGCTCCGCCGCGAGCCGTATGCTCTCGTAGACCCCCCTGTACAGAGCCACCTTTGGGACCGACTGCTCGTCCTTGAGGGCCTCGATCAGGCTCAGCACCGCGCCCTGGTCGCGCGAGAAGCGGCTGGCGATCCGCGAGGCGTCGCTAAAGATCACCAGGGCCATCTCGTCCTCAGGGCCAAGGCGAGAGATCAGGCCCCTGACCGCGGCCAGGGTCTGATCGAGGCCAGGCCTGGCGGCGCACCCCGCGTCAAGGGCGATCACCAGGTCCACCGGGGCGTCGCTCGGGGTCAGCGTTACAGGGAAGCTCTGCCCCCCGGCGCGCACCGTGAACGAGCCCGCGGTCAGCCCGCCCACCGCCCGCCCCGCGCCGTCGATAACGCTCACCAGCAGCTCGACGTCCGGGTAGTGGTCGGCCATGATCTGCTCGATCCGGATCTGGAGGGCTGGCTGCGCGGCGGCGGGCGCGGCCCACATGATAAGTGTCGCGGCCACCGCCGCGACGACAAAAACGCTGCGTAGACTGCTCATGGTTGTGTCCTCCTCGCGTATGCGCTGCCGGACGACACAGGGCGGTGCAGGGCGCCGTCAACTTCCTGTCGCTGCGCCAGGCCCTCCCCGCCCCCAATGCCTTCTCCCCCTCTCCCGCATGCGGGAGAGGGGGCTGGGGTAAGGCCATCAGCCACGGCGTTGACAACGCCCGAGGGCGCGGGCCTACGGGGCCACGCGCATGAAGGCCAGCTGGGTGTGCGGGCCGAGCTGGATCTTGTCTCCGTCCTGTAGCGGCTGGGGGCTCTGCACCTCCTGCCCGTTGACGTAGGTGCGGTTGGTGCTGCCCATGTCGTAGAGCAGGAAGGCGCCGTTCTCGTAGCGCACCCGCGCGTGCTGGCCCGAGACCTTGGGGTCGTCGAAGGTCACCTCGCAGCACTGCGGGTTGCGCCCCAGGGTCGCCTGCTGGCTCAGCCGGTGCTGGCGCCCGCTGCGGATGCCGCTCATCTCGACCAGCCAGGCCAGGATGGGCGGGGTCGTGCTCAAGACCTCGGTGGGCCGGGTCGCGCCGGCGCTAGCGCCCGCGACCGCCTCGGTGGGCGCGACGTGCGGCTGCCCGGCGTAGGGCTGCGGCTGCCCGACGTGCGGGTAGCCGGCAATCGGCGGGTGGCCGGGCGGCAGGGGCTGGTGGCACACCGGCGCGGGCGGCGGGCAGGGGTCGGGCGTCGGGCACACCGGCTGCGGCCCGTAGTGCCCCGTGTGGGCGCAGTAGTCGCGGAAGGCCTTCGCCGTGGCGGGCAGCAGCAGGCACACGAGGAACGCTGTATTGATTATGCTGAAGAGGAACCAGAGCACTGAGCCGCCAGGCTGGCCAGTGCCTACCAGGAGGAAAGCAAAGGTGAATGCCATGAGTGCGTAGAAGCCGTGCAGAGCGGCCGACGCGATCCGAGCCCAGCCGCGCATCGCCAGGAGCCCGGCCCCGACAGCGAGGCTGGCTGCGCCGAGGGCGACGATCAGGATGCCGAGCAGGATGGGCCAGATCGCGCCCCCGGCCAGCAGCCAGCGCAGCGGGACATCAATGAGCACGGCCAGGTCGAGCCAGGCCGGCCATGCCCCAGGGGCGGCGGTAGGATTTGGGTCGAAGATAGGCCCTGCCAGTACAAGCCTGTTCAGCCAGTCATACAGCTGCCCCCAGAAGGCCACGATCCCCACGCCAGTGAAGACCGCAAAGGCGCCAACCACCCAGTGAAAGATCGACGATGCGAGCGCGCAGATCGAGCGCTTCCTCCCGTACCCGTGATGGTATCGGGTCATATCCTACCTCCCCGCTTCGATGGTGAGCTGCTTAAAGGCGAGCTCTGTGCCTCCGAGACGTACGCGGTCGTTGTTGGCCAGGGTCGCCGTCGCGACCTTCTCGCCGTTGACCAGGGTGCCGTTGCTGCTCCCGAGGTCGGTTAGCACATACGCGGGGCTTCCCCCCTCCTGCATCTGCAGCCGCAGGACGGCGTGGCGCCGCGAGATGGCCGGGTCTTCGAGCACCAGGTCGCAGTCGGGCGCGCGCCCGAGCAGGGCCCCCCGCGCGCCAACCTGGTGCAGGCGCGGGCCAGCCGGCCCGCTCAGCACGATCAGCCAGGCCTGCGCAACTGGCGCCGGCGCCAGCTCTCGCACGATCGTCTCCTGCTCAATGATCAGCTCCTCGGCCTCGTCGCCGGGGCGCGGTGTCGGCGTTATGTCATGCTGATACTCCATCAGCTGCCTCCTCGGGTCATCACCAGCAGCCCGCTATCGCGCCGGGCCCGCTCGCGGGCCAGCGCGGGGTAGCCCAGGGCCTCGGCGAAGGCGGCCGCGTCGGCGAAGCGCGCCGAGCGGTCTTTCGCCAGGGCGCGCATGATCGCCGCCTCGACGTAGGCCGGGATCTCGGGCCGCAGCCGGCGCGGCGGCAGCGGGTCGCGCTGCTGGTGCTGAAGCAGCACCGCCACCGGCTCGTCGCCGTCGAAGGGCACCCGCCCGGTCAGCAGCTCGTAGAGCACGATCCCCAGCGCGTACAGGTCGCTCGTCTGGTCCACCGGCAGCCCCACCACCTGCTCGTACGACATGTACTGGGGCGTCCCCACCAGCATCTGTATGCCCACGGTGGCCGCGCCCAGGTCGCGGGCGATGCCGAAGTCGATCAGCACCGCCCCCCGCTCGGGCGCCACGATGATGTTCTCGGGCTTAAGGTCGCGGTGGACGATCCCCGCCCGGTGGGCGTAGTCCAGCGCGCCGAGGATCTGCGCGGCGTAGCCCAGGGCCTGGCTGATCGGCAGCGGCCCCCCCGCCAGCAGCCGGCGCAGGCTCGCCCCCGCGATATACTCGATGGCGATGTAGCTCTGCCCCTCGTGCCGGCCGGTCTCGAGCACCTGGGCGATCGCCGGGTGGCGCAGCCGCAGCATGCCCTCCTGGCGGAACTTCTCGGCCAGGTAGGCGCTATGGCGGCGCAGCAGCTTCAGGGCCACCAGGCGCCCGGCCCGCTCGTCGCGGGCCAGCAACACCCGGCTCATCCCGCCCTCGCCGAGCATGCTCAGGATCACATATGGCCCGAGCCGCTGCTCCTGGGTGGTGTGCGCCAGTCGCCCGCCCCCGTGCGGCGCCGCCGGGGCCGCCCCCGGGGCGCGCAGTTGCAGGTGCGATCCGCCCAGCAGCGCCGTGTCACCCGGCCGCAGCACCGCCCGCTGCACGGGCACCCGGTTGACCAGGATGCCATTGGCGCTCCCCCGGTCGGCGATCACCCACTCTCCCCCCGCCCGCTCGATCCAGGCGTGCCAGCGCGAGACCAGGGGGTCGTCGAGCACCAGGTCGTTCTCG
>JAAXUL010000929.1 GCA_013336035.1 Chloroflexales bacterium | reverse complement strand
AGCAGCGACGAGGAGCAGGCCGTGTCGACCTGCATCACCGGGCCGTGGCAGCCGAGGATGTGGGCGATGCGTCCGGCGGCCATGGCCCGCAGGGCGCTCAGGGTCGCGTAGCGGTCGATCTGCTGCGGGTCGACGGTGTAGAAGCGCTGGGCCGAGTAGTCGTCCCAGATGACCGCCACGAACACCCCCGCCCGGCTGCCCTGTAGCGATAGCGGCGCGACCCCGGCGTTCTCCAGGGCCTCCCAGCTGACCTCGAGCAGCAGCCGCTGCTGCGGGTCGAGGCTCGCGGCCTCGCGGGCGGTCATGTGGAAGAACGGCGCGTCGAACTGCTCGACCGTCGGCTGGTCGAGGAAGGCGCCCGTGCGCACGTACATCTTGCCCGGCGCGCCCTGGTTCGGGTCGTAGTGGGCGTCGATGTCCCAGCGCGAGGGCGGCACCTCGCCGATCGCGTCGCCCCCGCTCTCTAGGAACCGCCAGAAGGCCTGCGGCGAGCTGACGCCGCCGGGGAAGCGGCAGCCCATGCCGACGATGGCGATCGGCTCGGACATGGCCTGCTCGACCGCCGCGAGCCTGTGCCTGGCGCTGTCCAGCTCGCGCAGCGCCTGCTCTAGGGTGAGCGGCTGCTCGGCGGGGCGGTCGTTTCCATTCTCGTGCGCGTTTGCCATATGCTTTCCTCCGCAGGCGCTTGCGGCCCCTGTCTGTCACCCGCCCTTGCCACTTGCGCCAACGGCGGCCGCCTCGGCCCGCGGCTGCGCCGGCAGGCCTACGCCGCCGTCCCGCTCTGCGCGCAGCTTGTAGCGCTGCGTCTTCCCGGTCGCTGTCTTCGGCAGCTCGTCCATGAACTCGAGCCAGCGCGGGCGCTGGTGGTCTTGCAGCTGCGCGGCGCATAGGCCCAGGAGCTCGGCGGTCAGCTCGTCGGACGGCACCCAGCCCGGCTTCAGGCAGACGAAGGCCCTGGACCTGAGCATCTGGCTCTGGTCCGGGGCCCCGACGACGGCGCACTCGCGCACCGCCGGATGCCCGCTCAGCACGCCCTCGACCTCCACCGGCGAGACCCAGAGGCCGCCGACCTTGAACATGTCGTCCGATCGCCCGGCGTGCCAGTAGAACCCCTCGTCGTCGCAGCGATACTTGTCGCCGGTGAAGAGCCACTCGCCGCGGAAGGTGCGGCGGCTCTGCTCGTACTGGTGCAGGTAGCAGAGGGCGACCGACTCGCCCCTGACCATAAGGTTGCCGACCTGGCCCGTCGGCACCGGCGCCCCCTGGTCGTCGACAAGCCTGACCTCGTAGCCCGGCGAGGGCCTGCCGCTGCTGCCCGGCCGCAGGTCGCCCGGCCGGTTCGCCATGAAGGTGTGGAAGGTCTCGGTGCAGCCGATGGTGTCGAGGATCTCGAGCCCTGTCGCCTCCTTCCACGCCCGCCAGGTTGCCGCCGGGAGGACCTCGCCCGCGGAGATGCAGAGGCGCAGCGACGAGGTGTCGTAGTGCCTCGTGAAATCCTGCATCGCGAGCATCGCGTTGTAGGCCGCGGGCACCGCGTAGAGCATGCTCGGCCTGAACTGGTCGATCGTCTTGAGCACCCCCGGCACGAAGCGGGGCGAGCCCGCGTACAGGATGGCGCTGGCCCCGACGTACCAGGGGAAGATCAGGTTGCCGCCCATCCCGTAGACGAAGAAGAGCTTGGCGACCGAGAAGGTCCGATCCGTGGGCGCCGTGCCGAAGAGCTCGACCCCGGAGTGCTGGGCGACCAGCGGGTAGTCTTTATGGGCGTGCAGGACGCCCTTGGGCGTGCCGGTCGTGCCGCTCGAGTAGTGCAGCGAGCAGAAGTCGTCCCGGTGCGTCGCCGCCGCCTCGAGCCGGGTCGACTCGCCCGCGATCCACTCTGCAAAGCAGAGGTCGCCCTGGCGCTCGGGCTTGCCGATGACGATGACCTGCTGCAGGTCAGGGTGCCGGTCGCGAATCGGCTCGATGGCCGCCAGCAGCGTCTCGTGGACGATCAGCACCCGGGCTCGGCAGTCGCGGAGGATATAGTCGTAGTCGTGCTGGCGGAGCAGCGGGTTCATGCAGACGGCCAGCGCCCCTATCTTCACCGCGGCGAAGTAGGCCGTCGCCCAGGCCGCGATGTCGGGGGCGAGGATGCCGACGGCCTCGCCGACGCGCACCCCGCACGCCCTGAGCCCGTTCCCGATCTGGTTCACCTCGTCCGAGACCTCCTGGAAGCTCAGATCACGCTCGAGGCTGTACAGGGCGATCTGCTCGGCCCGCTCGCCCAGATTCCTCTCCAGGATGTCGACCGAGTTGTAGTAGCGCGGCAGATCGGCTGCTTTCATAGGGCTGCCCCCGACCTTGTGCTTGCGGCCTCTTCGTAGATCGCCACCAGGCCGCCGAACGTCTCTGGGTAGTACGCCCCCTCGAGGAGCACCAGGGGGATGTAGCCTAGCTCGGCCTCGAGGCTGCTCATCAGGGCCGCGAAGCCGACCGAGTCGATCCAGAACCTGTCGAGCCGCATCTCGTCGGCGACATTGTGTGGGAACTGGACGGGCGAGTAATGCTCCACTGTCGCGGCCAGATGGCGCAACACAACATCGCGAATATTCATCGTGTGGTGTCCGTTCAGCTGTGGCTTCAGGTAGCGAGCCCCTCGATCAGGGCGATCGCAAAGCGCGTGGGTATGCAGCGGACCTCGCCGAAGCCGGCGGCCCGCAAAAGCTCGCGAAACTCCGCCTCCGTCCGCTCGCGCCCGCCAGTCAGCACGAGCATCGCCAGGTCCATGTCGACCTGCGCGGTCGTCTTCTCGATCTGGGCCGGCATGAGCTGCTCGACGACGAGCACCCTGCCGCCCTCCGGCATGGCCCGGCGACAGTTGCTCAGGATCTGCACGCACTGCTCGTCGGTCCAGTCGTGCAAGATCTGCGAGAGGATGTAGAGGTCGCCGCCCGCCGGGACCGTCTCAAAGAAGTTGCCCGTCACGGCGTGGCAGCGGCCGGCGAGCCCCCGGGCCCTGATGGCGCTGTGGGTCTCCTCGATGACCTGGGGCGAGTCGAAGACGACGCCCCTGAGCTGCGGGTGGGCCACGAGCATGGCCGCTATGAGCGTGCCGTTGCCGCCGCCGACGTCGACGGCCATACGAAATGGCGTGAGATCATAGGCGCGCACGATCTCTCCCACGACCTGGGCTGTCCGGGCGGCCATATAGTTGTGGAAGCGCGTCTTGATCTCCGGGTTCAGGCCGAGATGGGCGAAGAAGCCTCGGCCGAAGGCGTGGTCGAAGGCGATCTCGCCCGTCTCCAGGGTGTGCAGCAGGCTGCCCCAGGCCGGGTACCAGGCCTCGCCGGCCAGGATGGCGACGTCGCGCAGCGAGCCGGCCCTTTCCGCGCGCAGCCACTCCCCGAGCTCGGTCAGGGCAAAGGCCCCGTCGGGGCGCCGGGCGAGCAGGCCGCAGCGCACGCAGCCCTGCAGCAGGCGCTGGAGCCGGCCCGCGTCTACGCTGATCGCCTCGGCCAGGGCCGCGCCGTCCTGCGGGCCCTCGCGCAGATGCTCGACGATCCCAAGCTTGGTCGCCAC
>JAAXUL010000928.1 GCA_013336035.1 Chloroflexales bacterium | reverse complement strand
CCATCCACGCCCAGGGGCGCATCCTCGGCTGCGTGAACCTGGGCTCGCATACGCTGCCGGAGGTGCCCGCGTTTGCCCGCCACGCCCTGGAGACGATCGCCCCCGAGATCGGCAATGTCGTCGTGGCCCAGCGCACCGCTGCGGCGCTCCATGAGAGCCAGCTGCGGCTGGAGCTGGCAGTCGTCGGCGCCGACCTGGGCACCTGGGACTGGGAGGTGCCGACGGGCCGCACCGTGTTCAACGAGCGCTGGGCGGAGATCGTCGGGTACACCCTGGCCGAGCTGGCGCCGGTGAGCATCCAGACCTGGATTGACCTCTGCCATCCCGACGACCTCCAGCACTCGGACCAGTTGCTCCAGGCGCACTTCGCGGGCGAGACCGCGTTCTATGAGTGCGAGGCCCGCATGCGCCACAAGCGCGGCGACTGGATCTGGGTGATCGACCGCGGCAAAGTGGTGGAGTGGGGCGCCGACGGGACGCCACGGCGCATGGCTGGCACCCACCTCGACATCACGGCGCGCAAACAGGCGGAGTTGGCCCTGCGCGCCAGCGAGGAGCACTACCGCGGCTTGCTGGAGAGTCTTGATAGTGTCGTCGTAACCGTGGATGCCGAGGGCCAGTTCCGCTACCTGAACGAGGTGGCGGCCGTGCTCTTCGGCGGTGACGTGGCCCAGCTGAGCGGTCGGACGATGGGCGAGCTCTTCCCGGAGCCGGTAGCCCAGGAACAGCTTGCGGTCGTGCAGCAGGTGATCCGTGAGGATCGCGGGGTTGTTGCCGAGGCCCTGACCGTGGTCCGGGGCCAGCCGCACTGGTGTCGGTCAGCTGCTAAACAGTGGGGATGCTCGTGCCAGTCATCGACCGCTGCTACCCGCTTGGCGAGCTTCCCGATGCGATGCGCTACCTCGGGAGCGGCCACGCCCGCGGCAAGGTCGTCATCACGATGGAGCAGGCCGTCTGATGAAGGCGCTCTGTACGGTCGCGCGCTCTGCTCATCCCGCTGATGCTGGCGGCCGTAGTTCTCGGCAGCGATCTGCTCATGCTGCCGTTAATGCTTCCACCGCTCACGCCCCTCGCCCGGCTGCTGCTGTGGTTAGTCATCGCTCACGACCTGCTGGGCGTGCGAGTTACGTGGTGGCTATAGATCGTGTGGTAGGGGCCGGTGGGCAAACAGCAGTTAGCGCTCGGCGCGTGGCTCGCGCTCGAAGGCGGCCGCCGCGTCGAGGGCGTCGAGCGCCTCGCGCAGACTCCGGCCCGTCAGGTCATCGATGAGGCGCTGCAGGACGGGCAGGTGCGCAACCCGCGGCGCCAGGGCGCGCGCCAGCCAGAGCACCAGCGGCACACAGGCCAGGCCGACCAGCAGGTTCACGGCCAGGTAGGGGAGGCCGAAGAGTACATAGGCGTCCAGCCCCAGCAGCCCTTGCATCGCGACGATCAGCAGCGGGGGCCAGAGCAGCGGGAGGCAGGCATACAGCCAGACGAGCTGCCGCAGCGAGCGCACCCGCAGCGCCGCCAGCCGCATCTGAATGCTCACCACCGGCTCACTGTAGTCCAGCGAGCGCAGCACCACCAGCTTGTGGATGTGGAGGGCAAGCTGCACGATCGCGAACAGCGGGAGCAGCAGGGCCGGGACGAAGAAGCGCGGCTCGGTGATGTGCGCGGCCAGAAAGCTGCCGAGCAGCAGCAGCACCGGGATGGTGAACATCACCTCGGCGCTGAGTCCCCACGAGCGGCGCCGCACCGCGCGCTGCACAGTCTGAAGGTAGAGCGCCCGCAGCGCTTGGCTCTGCTGGTCGAGCCGGGTGTCGAGCAATTCGTTCAAGCGATCCCAGCGACGCTGAAGTGTGTCGAAATCCATCACAACCTCCAAAGATACTTAGCGGGGGGGCCATCTCCTGACGCAGCCGACGGCGGACGCGGCTCAGACGGGTGCCGACATTGCTGGTCGAGATGCCGAGGATCTCGCCGATCACCTCGTGGGGGTGGCCTTTGAGCGTGAGCAGCACGAGCGCCTTGTCGAGGCTGTCCATTCCCTCGATCGCCTGCCGCAGCTCCCAGAGCTCGTCCGGCTCGGGTGCACTAGCTAGCGCGGCGGCCAGTTCCGGGTCCAGGGGCACGAGGGGCTGTTGGCGGCGGCGGGAGGAGCGGGCGAACGAGATCGCGGTGTTGACGGCGATGCGGTACATCCAGGTCGAGAAGCGGTAGCGCGGGTCGTAGCGCGGGAACGAGCGCCACAGCTGGACAATCATCTCCTGGACGAGATCCTGACGGTCGTCGGGCTGCGCGCAGTAGACAAAGGCGACCTTGTACAGGATCTTCTGATGCGCCTCCAGCAGAGCGAGAAACGGCTCGTGGCGCGGGTCAACGGCCACGGAACGTCCTTGTCGTGTGGAGCGCCGGGCCAGAGTAGCGGCTCCACTATGTTATTCGCCGGTGCGGGGAGGCATATCACACCCGCCCGAAAGCTCGTGATGGAGCGACCAGCGGTATGCACAAAGACGGGCCAGGGCAGCGACGCCTGCCCCGACCCGTCTGTATGTCGAGAGGCCACCGTGAGCGAGCGGGGCGTCGGTTCGCACCCGTTCTCGCTACTCCGCAGATCTGATCAGTGGAGTCGGGCGGCGACGAGCCGCTCCTGCGTGCGCTGTCGGAGCCACTGGTCAAGGGTGAGCTCCGGGGGGGCGAGGGAGACGACGGCTCACGGGGGGTCTCTGGGCCGCCCTGGTCGGCTGCGGCTCTCAGCAGGCGATAACACTCAGGACGACACACCGTAGCGAAGGGCAAGTGCGGCGGCTCGGTTGCCCAGGGCGTTGCGCAACCACTGCGGAGCCAGGGCTTCCGCGCCGAGGCCGAGCTGCAGCAGCCGGTCGAGGAGCGTGAGCGGCCGGAGCGTCAACGGCACCATGAGCAGACCGCCGTCGAGAGTCACGGTCGCCAGGATCAGCACAAGCAGCAGGGCGCGCCTGACCCTACCCAGCGCCTTCATTGGCCGGCCTGCTCCATCGTGATGACGACCTTGCCGCGGGCGTGGCCGCTCCCGAGGTAGCGCATCGCCTCGGGAAGCTCGCCAAGCGGGTAGCAGCGGTCGATGACCGGCATGACCACGCCGCTGTCGAGCAACTGGCCCACGAACAGCAGGTCGTCCCGACTGGGGCGCGCAAGCAGGCTGCGCACTGTGATGCTGTGGGCGAGCGACACCACTGGCCCGAGGAACATCGCCCGCAGGATCGTCCCCACGTCGCCGCCGGCCACGACGAGGCGGCCACGGGGGCTGAGGGCGTGCCGGTACTCCACGAGCGAGCGCCGACCGTTCACCACCAGGATCAGGTCGTAGCGCCGGCCATCCCGCGTAAAGTCTTCCTGGGTATAGTCGATGACGTGCTCGGCCCCGAGGGTGCGCGCCTGCTCCACGTGGCGGGCGCTGCACACCGCCGTCACGTGGGCGCCCATGGCCTTCGCCAGCTGCACGGCGAAGGTGCCGACGCCACCCGACGCACCGTGGATGAGCACGTGCGCTCCCGCCGCAACCGGCCCGGCGGCCCGTAGCCCCTGCAGCGCGGTGAC
>JAAXUL010000236.1 GCA_013336035.1 Chloroflexales bacterium | reverse complement strand
CCGCGACCCCGCGCACGAGCCCCCGGCGCGGCCCACGGGCGCCCGCGACCCCGTGGGCGCCCCGCCCGCCGACATCCTCGATACGATGGGCGAGCCCCGCCTGACCCTCGAGCGGCGGCTCGAGGCGATGCGCAGCGCCGAGGACCACCTGGCCCGCGGGCGCGACGAGTGGGCCGCCGTGCTCGCCGTGAGCCCAGCCGCGCCGCTGGCGGCCGAGCGGGCCGAGTGGGAGCTGGGGGCGGCGCTGCTGGGCTTCCTGCGCCAGCGCCAGCAGCTCTATGTGCTAGACGCCCGCGAGGCGCCGCGGGCCACCCTGGCTGAGGCGCTGGCCGAGGCCCAGGCCGCCCTCGACGATCTGCTGGCCTGGGCGGGCCACCACGTGCCGCCACAGGCCCGCGCCGGCCACCTGCTGCTGCGCGCGGCCTTCCAGCTCCAGCTCGACCATATCGCCGACCGACGCCTGCTGCCGCCCTGGGCGCGCCTGGGGCTGCGGGCCCGCCGCGCCGGAGACCTGGCCAAGCTGCTGCCACGGCTGATCAGGTAGAAGCGGGCCGCGCTCTGCTGGCGTAGCCTTTGCTTGCATTGCCCTCACTGGACGTGCGTGCACAACGATGACCAGGAGGCATATGCGGTTCCTCAAGAATAACGGGCTGTCGATCACGTTGCTCGCCCTGTTTATCGGCTGCTTGATCGGCTTTGTCGTGACCGGCCACGCCGAGAACAACGAAGAGAAGCAGCAGAAGGGCGAGCCTACAGTCAGCCTGGGCGACTACGTGACCAGCGGCGACTTCACGGAGCCCCTGTTTGTGAACTGGGAAAGCGAGTTCCTGCAACAGTTCGCCTATGTGGTGCTGACGATCTTCCTCTTCCAGAAGGGATCATCCGAGTCGAAGAAGGTTGAGAAGCCCGACTCTGTCGACGAGAAGCCGGAGGACCATCAGCATGACCCACATGCGCCCTGGCCGGTACGCCGCGGCGGCGTCGCGCTAAAGCTGTATAAGCACTCGCTCAGCCTGGTCTTCCTGGCTCTCTTTATCATCTCGCTGCTGCTGCACGCGGTCGGTGGCGTGAGCGCATACAACCAGGGGCTGGCGCAGCACGGCCAGACGACGGTGTCGTTGCTCGAGTTTCTCGGCACGCCGCGGTTCTGGTCCCAATCGTTCCAGAACTGGCAGAGCGAGTTCCTCTCGGTGCTCTCGATTGTGGTGCTGGGCATCTTCCTGCGCCAGTACGGCTCGCCCGAGTCGAAGCCCGTACATGCTCCACACGATGAGACGGGACATTAGGGCTGTGGCTCGGCCCATGGGGGCCCGCTCTGGTGCCACCGTGGCACCCCTTATGCCACAACAGTCCGGAGGGTAACATTCCAGGCGCCCATCAACCACTCAGGCATGGTGGCGTGCGCGTATGAATGTCCTCTAGACATAGGACAGCGACCATGCACGAAGACGCATCGCGGCCCTCTGCGCCGGAGGTGGCACGCGCGCCGTTTCCTATCGTTGGGCTCGGTGCGTCAGCGGGCGGCCTGGCGGCGCTCCAACAGTTCTTCGCCGCGATGCCGCCCACGAACGGCATGGCGTTCGTCGTCATCATGCACCTGTCGCCCGAGCACGATAGCCACGCCGCGGCGCTCCTGCAGCGCTCGACCGCGATGCCAGTGCGGCCCGTGACCGAGCCCGTGCGCGTCACCCCGGAGACAGTCTATGTTATCCCGCCCACCAGGCATCTGGTGATAGACGACGGGATGCTCGTCCTGACCGACGTGGAGCAGCCGGAGGGGCGGCGCGTGGCGATCGATCTATTCTTCCGCACGCTTGCCGACACGCACACGACCCACGCGGCCTGCATTGTGCTGTCTGGAACAGGGGCCGACGGGTCGGTCGGCATTATGCGCGTCAAGGAGGCGGGTGGGATCATCATCGCGCAGGACCCACAGGAGGCGGAGTACGACGCTATGCCGCGCCACGCGATTAGCACCGGGGTGATCGACTTCGTGCTGCCGGCCGCGGCGATGCCGGCCCAGCTGCTCGCAGTCTGGCAGAATGCCGAGCGCATCGCGCTGCCGGCGGGCGGCGCCACCCCCGTGGTCGATGCGCGTCAGGCGGCGGAGGAAGCGCTGCGCGACGTGCTGGCCACAGTACGCACCCAGACTGGCCACGATTGTACGCCCTACAAGCGCCCGACCGTGCTCCGCCGCATCGAGCGCCGTATGCAGGTCACCACCACGCCTGATCTCCCCGCCTACCGCGACTACCTGCAGGCCCACCCGACAGAGGCCGCCCTCCTGCTGCAGGACTTGCTGATCAGCGTCACCAACTTCTTCCGCGACCGCGCGGCGTTCGACATCCTCGAGCGTGCGGTCGTCCCGCTGTTGTTCACCGACAAGACCGTGAGCGACGCCGTGCGGGTGTGGGTCGCGGGCTGCGCGAGCGGCGAGGAGGCCTACTCGATTGTGATGCTGCTTCTGGAGTACGCCGCGCGGCTCGCCCGCCCGCCCGACATCCAGGTCTTCGCCACCGACATCGACGAGGTCGCGCTCCAGAGCGCGCGCGCGGGCAGCTACCCGGAGGCGATCGCGGCGGATGTTTCGCCGGCCCGCCTGCGCCAGTTCTTCACCTACAAGCCGGGCGGCTACCGCATCGCCGGCGAGGTCCGCGACCGGGTGGTGTTCGCCACCCACAATCTGCTCACCGACCCGCCCTTCTCGCGCCTCGACCTGGTCAGCTGCCGCAATCTGCTGATCTACCTGAACCGCGCGGCGCAGGCGCGGGCCTTTGACCTGTTCCGCTTCGCGCTGCGGCCGGGCGGCTTCCTGTTTCTCGGCCATGGCGAGGCGCCCGCTGACACCGGCGATCAGTTCACCGTCATCGATAAGCCACAGCACCTCTTTCGCGCCAGCGCGAGCGCGCCAACGGCGTGGATCCCGCCGTTCGTGTCGCTCCAACCGTCCCGTATCCAGCTACGCGCGCGCATGGGCCACCCGGACGAGCGTTCGCAGATAGCATTCGGCGATCTGCACCACCAGCTGCTGGAGCGGCATCTGCCGGCCTCGCTCGTCGTCAACGCCGCGCACGAGATCGTCCACCTGTCGGAGCACGCCAGACCCTTCGTGCAGGTGGAGGACGGCGTGCTCTCATTCAACCTGCTGCATATGGTGCGCCCAGAGCTGCGCGGCGAGCTACGCATGGCGCTCGTGCAGGCGTTCCACACCGGCCAGCCGACGGAGTCCCTGCCGGTCCAGATCGTGCACGATGGGCGTCCGGCGACCATCATTATGCACGTGCACCCAGAGCGCGACCCCGCCACGGAGGCATGGTTCGCCCTCGTGCTCTTCGATGCGCTCGCGACCGCTCGTGGCGCGGATGGGGCGCCGATGGTGGTCGCTGCGCTGGAGCCGAAGGCCCGACAGCTCGAAGCTGACGTCCAGCGCCTGCGGGAGCAGCTTGATCTGGCTATCGCCGAGCACGCTACGGCAGTAGCGGCGCTGCGCGCGTCTAACGAAGAGCTGCACTCGAGCAATGAAGAGCTGCGCGCGACGGCCGAGGAGCTGGAGACGAACAAAGAGGAGCTGCAATCGGTCAACGAAGAGCTGCGCACCGTGAATCAGGAGCTCAACCAGCGGGTTGACGAGCTCAGCGCGACCAACGACGATCTCAGCAACCTTATGGCCGCCACCGCGATTGCGATCGTGTTCCTCGACCGCGGCCTGCGCATCACCCGCTTTACGCCGCACGCCCGCACCCTCTTCAACCTGATCCACTCTGACGAAGGGCGCCCGCTCGCCCACATCACGCACCGCCTGGACTATGACGAGCTTCTTGCGGACGCCGAGGTTGTGCTGCGCACCGCGCAGCCAATTGAGCGCGAGGTCGCGAGCGGTGCGACGCAGTACTACCTGGCCCGCATCGCGCCGTACCGCAGCACAGGTGACCGGACCGAGGGGATCGTGCTCACCTTTGTGGACATAACTGAGCGGCGACAGGCAGAGGCCGCGCTGGCGCGCGCGTATGCGGCGGAACAGGTGGCACGGATCGACGCCGAGGAGGCCCTACAGACCCGCGATCAGTTCCTCTCGATCGCCTCGCACGAGCTGCGCACGCCGATGACGTCGCTGATCGGCTATGCCCAGCTGCTGCGCAAGGCCTGGCTGCGCGGGAGCGGGGACCTGGCGAAAATGACCGACCGGATCGTCCGCCAGGCGCTACAGCTCGACGGGCTGATCGACCAGCTGCTCGACGTCTCACGCCTCCAGCGCGGCCAGTTCGTGATCGAGCCCCAGCCCGTCGATATCGCCGCCCTGAGCGCCCAGGTGATGGCCGAGTTTCGGGACACGCTGCCGCCCGATGCCGTACCCAGGGTCACCCTCGCTCACCCAGACAATCCCGTGCTGGTTATGGGGGATCCGGCGCGGCTGGATCAAGTGCTGCTGAACCTCTTGAGCAACGCGGTGAAGTATAGCCCCCCTGGTGGGGCTGTTCAGGTGCGAGTGGCTCAAACCGCGACCGAGGCAGTGCTGGAGGTCGTCGATCAGGGGATCGGCATTCCGGCCTACGTGCATGGTCAGCTCTTTATGCCCTTTTTTCGGGCTCCTAATGTGGGGGCGCAGACCAGCGGTTTTGGCCTGGGGCTCTACATTGTGCGCGAGATTGTGCAGCGCCACGGCGGGCGGGTCGAGGTCGCGAGCGTCGAGGGTACCGGCAGCGTCTTTCGAGTGGTGTTGCCGCTGATTGGGACTGATGAGGCGTGGGCGCAGGAGGTCGGCGCCACCTCGTCGTAACCCGCCCTACGCCCTGGCGCGCCGCGCCAGTCAGTGGATGAGCGTGGCAATCTGGTCGAGGAGTATCTCGGGGTCCACAGGCTTAGGGAGATAGGCGGTGATCCCGGCGGCCTGGGCCGCGAGGCGCAACACGGGCGCCCGATCCGCGCTCAGCAGGAGAATCGGCATCGTCGTACTGATCGTGGCACGTATCTGGCGGCAGACGGCAAGGCCATCCATGTCGGGCAAGCGGTGATCGAGGAGCACCAACTGCACCCCGTGCGCGGCCAAGGCGGCGAAGGCGGCCTCGCCAGAGGCCGCGACCGCGCTGTGGTAGCCGTTCCAGCTCAGAAGATCGACAAAGAACTCGCTGGTCGCCGCATCATCCTCGACAACCAGGATTGTCGCGGGCCCCAGTGGCTGGGTCATCCGTAGCTCCTAGGCTCGCGCCCGCAGCCGGGCAAACCTCCGTTCGCCGACGAGCTGGAGCAGGCGAGGGCAATCTCCGCCACCGGGCACACCACATCCACATAGCGACGTGCGCTCATAGGCATGCTCGGGTACGGCGCCTCACACGGGTCCTGGACTAGGGCGAGGCCGCCGTGGCGCTTGACCGCTAGCAGCCCCGCTGTCCCGTTATCGAGTATGCCTGTCAGGACGATGCCGATCATCCGCAGCCTATAGGCCTGGGCTGCGCTGCGCAAGGTGGCGTCGATCGCCGGCCAAAAGCCGTTTTCTTTTGGCCCGCGCACCACATGGAGATGCTCGCGCTGGAACAGGATATGCTGATCGGGCGGCGCCACATAGATGATGCCGCGCCGGATGGGCTCGCCGTTGTGGGGCTGCCGCGCCACGAGCGGGCTCATCGCGCCGAGGAGATCCGGCAGCAGGTTCGGCCCGGTGGCCGACAGGTGCTGGACGATGCAGAGCACGCCGGGGAAATTGGCGGGGAGCGCCCTGACGATCGTCCGGAACGCGGCGAAACCCCCTGCTGAGGCCCCTAGCACCACGATGCCTCGCTCTGGCATAGGCACCCCACCCGTGAGCAGGCACATCCGGCACTCGCCGTGTGTCGTGTGCTAGCCCGTGGGGATGTTGTTGCACGTGCTGTGCCAGTGTGACCGAGCGGCGCTGGGCGCTATGTGGGGCCACCCACGTATAATGGCGGGGAGCGTATCGTCGGAGCGCTCAACATATCGCTCGCCCCCGGACCCCGCGCGTTTGGCCCTAAGATTGCTCCATCTCAGGACGCTGGCCGTAGGAGCAAGCGCAGGCTGATAAAAAGGCTGAACTGATGCAGCTCGACCAACCCCCACAGGATGGGCCGTCGCCTTCAACGGACGACGCGGCGCCTACGCTCGCCAGCGGCCTTCTGGTGGTTGGGCTTGGCGCGTCGGCGGGAGGGCTCGCCGCCCTGCAGACCTTCTTCCTCCATATGCCGCCCGACAGCGGCATGGCCTTTGTGGTGATCCTGCACCTCTCGCCCGAGTACGACAGCCAGCTGGCCGAGGTCCTCCAGGGCGTGACGCCCATGCCGGTGCTGCAGGTGACCGAGGCCGTGCCGCTCGATCGCGACCGGGTCTATGTGATCCCGCCAGCCCGGCACCTCACCCTGGTCGGCGGCATGATCCAGGTCACGGACCCCACCGAGCCGCGCGCCCCGATCGACCTGTTCTTGCGCTCGCTGGCCGAGACGCAGGGGCCGCGCGCCGCCGCCGTCGTGCTCTCGGGCGCGGGCGCCGACGGCACCATGGGGGTGCAGCGCATCAAGGAGCACGGCGGCCTGGTGCTGGTGCAAGAGCCGGCCGAGGCCGAGTATGACCCGATGCCGCGCCACGCCATCGCGACCGGCCTCGCCGACGCGGTGCTGCCGGCCGCTGAGCTGCCCGGCAGGCTGGCCGCCTACTGGCGCCAGGCGAGGGAGGCCGCGCTGCCGCTCGCCGACGACCGTGACGGCGCCGCGCTCCTCGATCTGCTGGTGGCGCTCCGTATGCGCACCGGCCACGACTTCAGCCAGTACAAGCGGCCCACCCTGCTGCGCCGCATCGCGCGACGCATGCAGGTCACCGGCACGACCACGCTCTTGGCCTATCTTGAGCTGCTGCGCGCCAACACGGACGAGGCGCCGGCCCTGCTGCGCGACCTGCTGATCAGCGTCACCAACTTCTTTCGCGACCCCGCGGCCTGGCAGGCGCTCGAGGCGATCATACCCCAGCTCTTCCAGGGGAAGGAGGCCAGTGACGTGGTGCGGGCCTGGGTGGTCGGCTGCGCCACCGGCGAGGAAGCCTACACCCTGGCCATGCTGCTCTCCGAGCACGCGCTGACCCTCGAGTGCCAGCTCACCGTCCAGGTCTTCGCCACCGATATCGACGAGCACGCCATCGCGGTCGCGCGGGCCGGCGTCTACCCCGAGACCATCGCCGTCGATATCGCCCCGGAGCGGCTCCAGCGCTTTTTTACGAGCGAGCCAGGCCACTACCGGGTGCGCAAGGAGCTGCGCGACCTGGTCTTGTTTATGCCGCATAATGTGCTGCGCGACCCGCCCTTCTCTCGGCTGGACCTGATCACCTGCCGCAACCTGCTGATCTATATCGACCACGCCATGCAGGAGCAGATCCTCGAGCTCTTCCACTTCACCTTGCAGCCCGAGCGCTTCCTCTTGCTGGGCAGCTCAGAGTCGACCGATGGCCTGCCCACCCGCTTCACGCCGATCGACAAAGCGCATCGGCTCTTCAAGCGGCGCACCGTGCCGAGCACTCTCCCACAGGTGCCCGTCCTGCCGCTGCTGAGCCCGCTGCCGCGACCGTCGCTGCGCGGTCACCAGAGCGGCGCCCCGCCCTCTGTTAACGATCTGGCCGTCCAGGCGCTCGTGCAGTACGGCCCGCCCAGCGTGATCATCACCGAGGAGCACGACATTATCCACCTGGCCCGCGGCGCCGGCCGCTTCTTGCAGTTCGCCGACGGGGCGCCCTCGCCCAACCTGCTGAAGGTGATCCACCCAGAGCTGCGGCTCGAGCTGCGCGTCGCCCTGTACCAGGCGATACAGGCCGGCCAGCGCACAGAGACCCGTACGGTGCGGCTACCGCTCGTGGGGGGCGCCCAGCAGGTGCGGGTCTCCGTCCAGCCGCTCTCGGAGCCGGCCTGGGCGCGTGGCCACATCCTCATCCTCTTCCACGAGCTGCCCGCTAGCGGGGAGGTGGCGACGGGCGCGGCGAGCGACGCCGAGCCGCTGGTGCACCAGCTGGAGGCCGAGCTCCAGCGCACCCGGGAGCAGCTGCGCACCACGGCGGAGCAGTACGAGACCGTGCTCGAGGAGCACAAGGCCGGCAACGAAGAGCTGCAGGCGCTCAACGAGGAGCTGCGGGCCACAAGCGAGGAGCTGGAGACGAGCAAAGAGGAGCTGCAGGCGCTCAACGAGGAGCTGCTGACCGTCAACCAGGAGCTCAAGCAGAAGGTCGAGGAGGTGAGCCACGCCCACAACGACCTCCAGAACTTGATAGCCTCCACCGCGATTGGGACGATCTTTGTCGACCGCGAGCTGCGCATCAGGCGCTACACCTCTAGCGCCCAGGCGATCATCAATCTGCTCACGAGCGACATCAACCGGCCCCTGGCCCACCTCACGCACCAGCTGGCCTACGACCAGCTCATCCCCGACGTGACGCAGGTGCTGACGACGCTGACGCCGCTCGAGCGGGAGCTCGCGAGCCGGGAGAATCGCTGGTATCTGCTGCGCATCCAGCCCTACCGTACCGAGACAGACCAGATCGACGGCGTGGTGCTGACCTTTGTCGAGATCACCCAGCCCCGAGCGGTGGAGGAGGCCCTGCGCACCAGCGAGGAGCGCCTGCGCCTGCTTATCGAGAGCGTCCGGGACTACGCCATCCTGACGCTCACCCCAGATAATCAGGTGTCGTACTGGAACGCGGGCGCCGAGCGCCTATTTGGGTATCAGGAGGAGGAGATCGTCGGCCAGGATGCCGCGCGGCTCTTCACGCCGGAGGACCAGGCGGCGGGCGTCCCCGCGCAGGAGATCCAGCAAGCCCTGGCGGCCGGGCGGGCCGAGGATGAGCGCTGGCACGTGCGCAAGGATGGCAGCCGCTTCTATGCCTGCGGGGTGTTGACGCCGATGCGCGACACAACGGTGCGCGGGTTCGCCAAAGTGATGCGTGATCTGACCGACCGCAAGTAGGCGCAGGCGGCCGCCTACCTTCTGGTCGTCTTGCCGATCCGCAGGCTGATGGGCCGCTACAAGCCGGAGCCGACGATAGAAGAAGCGGCCCACCCCTTATTCCGACCCCCTACACATATAGGGGGCCATCTGTCGCCGAAAAACTAGCTATTGCTCGCTTCATACTGGCTTGGGATGCCGGCCAGGGCAAGGCTGCACGCGGCGCTGACTGGCCTGATTCGGGCGCAGACGTAAAAGTGTCCAGAACCGGAGCGCAGCCGTCTCTATGTGTGAGTAAAGTTCAGATGGTTATAGAGAATTTCATGCTCCAGATGATCAATAACAAGGTGCCAGCCAAGTCAAGTTCCAGGGTGCCGACCACGTCAATAACCCGAGCCAGCGGGTTGACCTGGTCTACCCGACCCTGATCACCCTGATCGAGGATACCGTTAATGCTGGCTGACGAAGAGGACAACTTCCCATGCGCACAGAGATCATCAGCTTCTTCAATCGGCCAGGTGCGGCCCGCGAGGCCCGCGGCGCCCTGCGCGAGCTCCAGCGCGAGCTGCAGCTTGGCTGGATACCCTCGATCGCCGTCGTCACGCGGCCAGCAGTCGATGACATTCGCTTCGAGCAAGACGGCGATGTGGATGTCGGATCCGGCGCGCGCTTTGGCCTGGTGGCGGGCGCGCTGCTGGGCGCGCTGCTGCTTGCGCCGCTGACCGGACTCCTCGCGGTCAGCTCCACACTCAGCAGCCCCCCGGCCGAAGTGAGCACGCGTGAATTGCTCGTGGGCGTGGCGCTGGCCTCCGCCCTG
>JAAXUL010000235.1 GCA_013336035.1 Chloroflexales bacterium | reverse complement strand
GTGATCGACTGAGTGGTGGCGATCTGGCCCAGACCGCCCGACGCCTGCGCGTTGGCGGTCTGAGCCAGGCCGCCCGACGCCTGGGCATCGTCGATGCCCAGGCTCAGCGCCTGCTGGAAGAAAAACTCGGCCGACGTTAGGTTCGGTGGCTGCTGGCGCAGGTAGCGCTCGCCGAGAAGGACGTACACCCGCGCCAGCTCGGCCGTAGCCTGGCTGTTACGTGCGTAGATCTTGCCGGTCGGGTCGCTGCGCGCCATCGTCTCCAGGCGGCTCTGGGCGTCCTGAAGCTCACTGATGCCGGGCTCCGCCGCGCTCACCACCTGGTCGATGATCATCCAGTCGCTCGCGTAGGGTGAGCTGCGGCTCGTCTGGAACAGCCCGAAGGCGATCAGCGCCAAGAGGCCCAGGGCGAGCCCGACGGCCAGGAGGAAGCGCGGGTTCGTCCAGAAGCTCTTCCCGGCGCGCGGGGGCGGCGGCCTGGAATGGCCAGCTTCGCTCGGGCTGTGGCCACTCTTCAGGGCGCCGACCTCGGACCCGATCGCCTGCACTAGATCGACCAGAAAGGTCGTGGCGCAGCGCTGGGGCCAGCTCGCGATGAAGCGCTGCTGGTCGAGGGTGACGGGGGCGTTGTTCTGCTCGACCCCGAAGAGGGGGGGGTGAAAGGGGTAGTCTGGCGGCAGATCAAAATAGATCGCGGTCCCCTTCGCGTCGCCCAGGCGGACAACTACCAGGTAGCGTGAGCCGTCGAGGCGCACGAGCGGGCGCCATCCCTGCTTTGTAAGCCGATAGGTCTCCTCGTCGATGCGCTGGGCAGGGGAGACCCGCTCGTTGAGCAGCACCTGGTCAGTCTCCTCGAGAACAAAGACCTCTTTCTCTTTGATCTCGGCGAACGCCTCGCCCCGGGCGACCATGTCACGGTCGAGGTAATAGTAGAGATACTTCAGCTCGTTGTTCTGGAAGTAGACAATCGGGTTAAATGTCTCGTCGACCTTATATGACGGGTCGTCAAAGATCTCGCGGGCAGTGCGAAGGTCGCCGGGGCTGAAATGCTGGTAGTGCGGCGGGTGCTTGTGCCATGTCCCGATATAGTCAGTCCGGGGGTAGAGGCTGCGGTAGGCCTCGAGCAGGCGGTTAATATAGGCCACATCGGGGTTGAACTCATCGGGGCGCTGGAAGGCGGCCTCGCCCGGGCCTGTGGCGGCCACGATCAGCAGCGCATCCCGAACACGACCACCGCTCAGGGGGCGCAGATCAATGCGCCGCCCGATCAGGATACCGCCAGTCTCATTCTCGTAGCGTGGCTGCTCGACGGTGCGCCGTGCCTCTGCCTCTATCGTATCTTTCGCCGCAGGCGCGATCAGCACACGGTCGATCTTGCTCTTGGTGGTATGGGCGGCGGCCTCAGTTGGCTTCATTGATCCTCAACGGGCATTGGCAAACACCTGGCAAGCCATACACTCTATTATACAGCCCAAGCGAAAAAACAGGTCGGGCGGCGCTAAAATCGCCCCCGAATACAGCCGGTCTACTTTTTCGCCCGCACCAGGCGGAAGCCGAGCGACGCGGCGCGGTAGACCGGCACGTTGTGGTCGTGCCAGCTGCAGCAGAGATAGTCGACGTCGCTGCTGTAGTCGCCCCAGCGCATCAGCACGGTGGCGCCCGGCTCGACATCGGCGCAGGGGGCCGGGTCGGCGAGGCGGCTGGCGAGCGTGGCCGTCCACTCGTGAACATTGCCGGCCATCTCTTCTGCCCCACACGCCGCCGCCCCTGCCGGGTAGCAGCCGATCGGGCTCGGGCGGCCGATCTGGCTGGGCTCGTAGTTGGCCCGCTCCGAGCTGGCCGGCTCGAAGCCCCAGGGGAAGAGGCGCTCGTCGCTGTGGCGGGCCGCGTACTCCCACTCCGGGCTACTCGGGAGGCGGATCTGCTCGTCGTCGCCGAGCCAGCCCTCGCGGTGGCCGCAGTCGGTCAGCCAGCGACAGTAGGCCGCGGCCTCGTACCACGAGACGCCGACGACCGGCTGGGTTGGGCAGCGCAGATGGGGGCGCTCAAAGAACTGGGGGCGCTCCCAGTGGCGCCGCAGCCGCTCATCATTGCCGCCACCCCACCAGGCCGGCCCCCGGTAGCCGCCAGCCGCGATGAAGCGAGCGAAATCCGCATTGGTCACAGGGAAGCGCCCGATCGCAAAGGGCGCGCTGATCTCAACGGTCTGCGGCGTCTCGCTGAAGAATTGGCCATACTGGAATCGCCCGGCCGCCAGGGGGCGCCAGTAGGCGTCCGACGCGCGCATCCACCACTCGGCCGTGCGCAGTGGTGTGTCCACCACGGCCAGGGGCAGTCGTGGATCAGGCTGGTGCAGGTTTGGATTGCTTAGCACCAGCCCGGCCAGCTGCCCGTAGGAGAGCACCGCCAGGGCCTCGCTGGCGCGCACCCGCACCGCCGCGGGGGCGTCGGCGTCGGCCCGAGACTCAACAATAGCCTGAAGGTTTCGGCAGGCGGCAACCCAACGGCCCTGTTCGCCCTGAAAGTCTTTGCGATTCGCGACGCGCTCATTACCGATTATCGCCAGCAGCTCGCCGGCAACCACGCGCCGGCGAGGGTTACGATGGGCAAAGAGATCCGAGATCAGCGAGAGGATGTAGCTGAACGAGCGCTGGGCCACCAGGTGCCCAGCCATCAGGCGCAGCACCTCGTGCCAGTGTAGCTCGCTTGCGCACTCGACGCAGAAGCTCTCGTTACTATCGTCGCTGCACAAGTGATAGGCCGCCAGAAACTCCTGGAAGCTGCGGTGCGCGAAGACGTAGCTCTCGTCGCCGTCGCCGCCACGCTTCAAGAGCAGGCCATTACGGATGGCGATCTCATCCATAAAAACATTGACGAGATAGTTGCGTCGCGCATCGTCATAGCGGGCGTAATCGGCGAAGGTCTCGAGCACTGGCTTGCGTAGGGCAGAGTAGCTCAGCCCTACGATACACTCGGCAGGGGCCCCCGGGGCTGACGTAGCGTCGGCGGCCGTCTCTAGCTGGTGGGCCTCGAAGCCAATGCGGGCCATCAGGCCGATCAGGTCAGGCTCCGAGAAGTTGGGCAGCTGTAGTTTCGCCAGAAGGTCCTGCCCTTGGTGGCGACGCCAGCGCAGGAGCAGGAGCTTGATACACTCGGCGTAGAGCACGGCCCGGTTATCGGGGAGCACCCCACGAATGGCATGGACGACGACCATCATCGTCAGAAGGAGCGGGCGCTGGGCCAGGTCGTGCAGCTCGGGGTTATGGTCAATCTCCTGGCGCAGCTTCGCGGCATCGCCCACGATCGGCCGGCCGACGAGCCGCTGCTCGTTGTACCAGCGTTCGATGAAGGGGAAGATCTGCTTATCAGTGAGGGGGGCCAGCAGGCAGGCCTGGAAGTCACGGAGCTGGCGGCGCGGATTATCGTAGTCGAGCCGGCGGCAGGTGACAAGGATCGGCGTGGTGTAGGTATCGGCGGCGGCGTGGATAGCGGCGATGACCGGGTCGACGAGGTCAAGCTTCACCTCATCGAGTCCATCGAACAGCAGGATGGCCTGCCCCGCGTTCAGGGCTCTGATGAGATACTCCGCGGCTGCCGCGTGCTCGCCCAGGTTGGCCTTGATAAAGCTCACCAGGGGGTCTGGATTGTCGCTCGGGCCACCCTGCCGCTCAAGCGCAATGGCAAAGTCGCGCAGGCTAATATGGACGGGGAGCAGATCGCCAAGCGTCCAGTCAGGGAGCTCGTAGCAGCCCTGATCGAGGTGGGGGGTTTTGGCGCCCAGTTTGAGGAGCACACGCCCAGCGAGGCAGTACGCAATATACTGCACGATGGTGCTCTTGCCGCTGCCCGGCTCTCCAAGCAGGATCACGCGGGGCGATCTCGACGCGCCGTCGAGGTCCTCTAGCATCCTGAGCGCTGCCAGAACGCTGATCGGGCGCGCCAGGACGATCTCATCGTTAGCCTGGGGGCCCCGTGGCCCGATGGTTTTGCCGCTGTCGGGGAGGTAGGTCGCGGTGGTGTCAAGCGAGATATAGACCTGCTCCAGGCGCATCTGGCTGAGCGGGTCGCTCTCATCGATCTCGCTCAGCCCGAGGTTGCGCCATTTATGCCAGCGCACAACAAGGTAGGCGCTCAGGGATTCCAGGCGCTGCCGGCGCTCCTCGCCAGAGTCTTGCTGGTAGATAAACGATAGCTGTAGGGGGTTGATAACAAACCCGCCGCTAATCGTCTGGCTGATGTCGGAGTTGGGGCGAGCGGGGACATGAACCGGCGGCTGAGCGGAGAGGCCATTGGGCGGCCTTACGCTCGGCAGGGTGTCCCGCACGAGCTGTACAAAGTCGGCGACGGTGTCGGCCGATCCGCTCTGCTTGACCGAGCCTGTTACATTACGCGCCGCCTGACTGGAATCTTTGATCAGGCTGCCGAGGGAGGTGGCGGCGACCCACTGCTGCCAGTCAAAGCTGGCGGCATAGAGCGCGGATGTGAGCCAGTCCGCGAGCGCCTCCAGGCTGCCACCAGCAGCGCGCATGCTCTTGCCAAGGCCGGCAATGTACAGATCGCGCCGGTCAGGGGGCAGCGCGCTGGAGAGCGCCGCCCCCGACAGCGCCAGCACCGCGGCGACCAGATCGACCCCCTGGAAGCTTTGCTCACGCAGAGTCGACGCGAGGTGATGGCGTAGCGCCACCTCGTCGCCCTGCTGTAGCGCCTCGTCAATGCCCGGCACGGCCGACGTCAGGGTCGTTAGGTCGGTCATTGCGGTGAGATCAAGCTCGAGCAGCGCGGCGGCGGCACAGCCCGCGGCCAGGCGCAATGAGCCATCCTCGGCCTGTGATTGAGCCAGCTCGCTCTGTAGAAACGTGCGAAGGCGGGTGATAAGGCTTTCCATAGGCCGCATTGTTTACTGAGAGGGAGGTTTGCCTAATACTATGAAGTATACGAGCTTGCCCTTCTAATTGCTAGGGGCAACCCACGGATGTGCGACGAGCGCTCGGAGCTCGGATAGCCTCGCGGCCCACAGGGGCGATCAGTCGGCGCGCTGCTCGATCAGCTGCGCCGGCCCCTCGCCGCGGGCGCGCATGTAAAGTGTCGGGACGTACCAGGACGCGCCGGAGTCCTCGCCCGTGTACAGGGCAAGGCGGGCGGCCGCCACGGCGGCCTGGAGGCTCCGCCCCGCCGCCAGATCCTCGTAGATCACGCCTGTCGCCCGATTGGCCGCTGACTGGCGTACCGTGAGCTGCATCGCCACCACCAGGGGCACGCCCTGAGCGATGAGGGCCGGCGCGACGCCCCCCAGCACCCCCGCCGAGGTCTCGGCCGTGCCCACCATGGCCCCCTGGCACGCCGCGATCACCGCCAGCCGCACCCTGGACAGGGCTGGGCCAAGCTGGCTGATGGGGGTCGGGTCCCACCCGCCGCCCGCTCGGTCGAGGACGAGATGGCCCTCGCCGCCACTGAAACGGCCGTGGCCGATAAAGTGCAGAATGTCGGGCGGCCCATCGTGGCGCAGCGCATCGGCGATCGTCTCACGGGTCGCCGGGCTGATGTCTGGGAGCAGCGCCACGGCGCCGCCGGCCACCAGCCGCGCCCACGCGGCCTCGCGCGAGGCGCGCTCTTCTGCGCGCTGCGACTCCTCAAGGCCGGCATGCGGCACGATGGCCCGCACACGCAGGGGGCGCCCGCCGGGGCGCGGCGGCGGCACAGCCTGCGACAGATCAAGCTGGCGAGTCAGGCTCCCTGCCAGCCCACGGCTGAGCAGCAGCGGCGCCGGCTCGCCAGCGGCCCAGAGCAGCTCCCACGGCAGCGCGGCGAGGGCGATCGCGCCCTGGGGGACGTGGATAGCCAGGCTCAGGGGCCGGCCCTCGTGGGTCGCCAGGTTGCGCGCCGTCGCGAGCGCCACGGCGGCCCTCGGGTCCGCCGTAAGGGCCCGATAAAGCGACTGGCCCACCGACCGGTGGCTCTCCTCGGCGAGGATGCCGTTGGTGTGAAGGAGCTTGAGGGCGGTGAAGCGTGCAATCTCCTCAGGGGTGAAGCTCTCTGAGGGGTACTGGAGCGCATCAAGGGCGCGAAGCACTAGATCCAGGTCGGGGCCCTGGTAGGGGCTGACGAAGGTGCTTGTGGCGACCCCAAATGCATCGCTCTCCCACGTTAACACGGCCCCGGTGTCTGTGGGCGCGCAGCGGAGGCGCACGTGCAAAGCGGCGGGCGGGGGGTCTGGCGTGTGTTCAGGCGGCGCGACTGGTGGTGTAACAGGTGCCGGTGGGGCGGATTTATGCGTGCCGATTGCCTCCTGCGAGCCGCCGCTGATCACCCCGCCACGCCCGGCCCGCAGGATCTGATCCACCGAGCCCTCAGTGTTTTCGCTCCGCTGCCGGAAGTTCTCGATGCGCCCCTCGGCGCCAACCTCGGCGATCTGGCGGAGCGTGGCTGCCTCCTGACGGAGCGCGGCCTGCACTGCGCCCCAATCGGCCGCCGGGTCGCGCAGTGCGGCCCCGTAGGGGGCGGCGATGGCGGCAAGGGTGCCGCCGGCCTTGCGCATTGCGCCCTCCAGAGCCGCGACCAGCTCGGCGCGGTCAGTGTCCGGGATGGCGGTAGCCACCTCGGGCCCGGCGAACACCATCGCCCCGGCCACCAGGGTCTGCACATCCCGATCATGGCCCTCCAGGCCCTGCTGGATCAGCTTGCGGCGCTCACGCTCGCCGGCGGCGGTGAGAATCTTGTCGATCAGCGAGGAGGTGAAATTGACGGCCAGGCCACCAAGGATGGCTCCAAGGCCAGTAGTGGCAAAGGCCGGCATGCCGATAATAGCGGCGATGGTTGCCGCACTGGCGCCCGCCAGCACGCCGAGCGGGGCCGCCTCGGCGAGATCCAGCGTGCTTGGCGCGGCGAGGTAGTCCTTCAGACGTTGGAGCAGATCGGCCATAAAAAGCCTCTCCCATTAGCGCTGGTATGGCAGCACCACGGCGCGAGGACGGCCCGCCTTCAGGCGGCAGGGGAAGCGCCGGGCTGCCGGTTTCAAAAACGCTGCGCCCATGATAGATTATATGTACTATGCTACAACCTTCACACCGACCCTGAGCCGCACGTAGGACGCTGGAAGTAGTTCCCCAACTCGGCGTGGAACCGGGCCCTGGCCCAGGGCAAGATCACGTTCGTGGATATGGGCCAGGCGCACCACAAGCACCAACTACTTCTCGTCGACGGCCTTCACCCCTATCAAGCGGCCGGCTGAGCGCCACGGTGCGGGCATGCGCTCTGACACAGGCGACGCCTGCAAGCATAGAGGCCCAGGTGATCTCGGGGTAATGCGAAGGAGTATGTGATGCTAGCGACACAACTCTGGCGCTGGAGCCTGGTCGGGCTGTGCGCATCACTGCTGGCCCTGGCAATGGGCCAGTCACCGGCCAGCGCCGCCTTCGGCTTTGGCGACACGTACCGCCTGTCCGCCGACCAGGTGCTCCCCAAGGATCTCTACGTGATCGCCAACGATATCGTGATCGAGGGCACCGTCGAGGGCGACCTGGCCGTGATCGGGCGCCGCGTCCTGATCACCGGAACGGTCAAGGGCAACACCAATGTGCTCGCGGCCCGGATCGAGCTGAGCGGGTATATGCACGGATTCATCCGCACCATCGGCGCCGCCCAGATCACACCGCCCGCCGACACGCCTGGGCCCGCCCGCCGGGGCACCACTCTCCCGACACGGTTCGCGCCGGCCAGTATCCTCGCCCAGGACGCCCCGCCGCTCCAGGGGGCCGGGGAGGATCTGCCGTGGCGGACGACGGCGCTGATCGCCCTCGGCTTCGCCCTGCTTGGCGCCGCGCTGCTCTGGCTGGCCCCACAGGCGCTGAACGGCCCGGCCCGCCGGCTGGAAGGCCGACCGTGGCTAACGGCCCTCATCGGCCTGCTGACGGCGCAGTTCTTCTTACTGATCCCGCTTGGCACCGCGCTGCTCGCCGCGCTGATGGCCTTCTTCTGGAGCTGGTTCCCGGCCATACTGCTCGTGGTCTTCATCTTCACCGGCTTCGGGCTGATCTGGTTTCTCAGCCCCCTGATCACCGGCGTCTGGCTGGGGCGGCGGCTGAACGCGGGCATGGGCCGGGCGCCGGAGAGCCGGGTGATGCAGGTCCTCGCCGTGGTGCTGGTGGCGCTGCTCGGGCAGATCCCCACTATCGGTATCTTCGTCTACCTGGCGAGCTTCGTGCTCACGGTCGGCGCCCTGGCTGCGCCTCGGCGGCCCGCGGAGCTCACCGCGGCCGTGCCAATCCCCCAGGCGGCGCCGGTGTAGGCCGGAAACCCGGGCGCGGTGCCTCGTGGATCATCTGGCCCCAGCGTCGGCCTTGAAGCCGCGCATGGTCTGGCAACCGCCGGCAGCATCGGGCACCGAACGCCACCACGTAGCTCGCCGCGGCCGGAAATAGCCCGCTGCTATACTCCTGGTGGCGCCCGCCCTGGCCGTCGCGCGCCCCATCGTGACGAGCGGCCACCGCCGCCCGCGCTCACCGCCCACACCAAGGTCACCATGCCGCACGCCGCCAGCTACGCCAAGCAGATCGCCTGCATCGAGTCCCTGTCGAATCGCCAGGAGCGGCTGAGCGTTCGCCCCCTCCTGGAATTTGTGGCCAGTGTCCAGTCCGTGCGCCTCTCCTACCAGCCCTGTGACACAGAGGCTGAGCTCACCGACGCCCTGCGGAGCTTCGCCCGGCTCCGCAGCGACGGCATCCTCTACGTGGCGCTCCACGGCGCCCCGGGGGTGATCTTCCTCGCCGACGGGACCGAGCTGTCGCTGGAGGCGTTTGCGGAGTGTCTTGGCACCCGCTTCGCGGGCTGGGTGCTCCACTTCGGGAGCTGTAGCACGCTGCGGGCGAGCCCCGAGCGGCTGGCGGCGTTCGCCGAGGCGACTGGCATCCCGCTGCTGCTGGGCTATCGCCAGACGGTGGACTGGATCGAGAGCTCGGCGATGGACATACTGATCTTCCAGGCCCTCCAGCAGTACGTCGACCTGGGCGCCTGCTGGCGCTTTTTAGAGCGGCAGTACTCGAGCCTGATCGACTGCACCGGCCTCGCGGCCTACGTGGGCTGAGGGCTCAGCAGACTGCCGCGTAAACGCGGCGGCTTGTGCCTCACCCCGTAAACGCGGCAGCCTGCGCCTCACCCCAACGCCGGAGGCGTCGAGGAGTCTTTCTATGGCAGCTCCGGGGTCATATTCTCGCCGCGCCGCCAAGCGGCCAGATACTTCTGCGGCCATACCTGGCCGCGCCGCACCTCCCAATCCTCGGGCGTGGTCGGGCGCGAGATACCAAAGTGCAGATGCGGATACGTGCCTATGGCGTTCCCGCTGATACCGGTGCGCCCGAGGAGCTGCCCGGCCTCCACCCTCACGCCCGGCACGATTCCCTCGGCAACTTCCGACAGGTGCGAACCGTAATAGCGCACCCCGTCGTCACCAACGATGGCAACCGACAATCCGCCTCGGTCGGCAGGGTCTTTACTGCCCTGCGCGTACAGGTCTTCCCAGCTCACGAAGTCCACCACGCCGCTCGTTACGGCGACGAACCGCGTCCCCATCGGGCACGCAATATCTGATGCCGGGTAATCGTGATGGTTTGACGAGGGTGTGCACACCTTGGCGTCCACGGGGAACTCGTAGGTACGCGTGGCCCGCTCCGGTGTCGGCGGTACAGTGGTAGCGGTCGGCGGCGCGGGCATCGCCGCAGGCGGGGCCTCTGTCGCGGTCGGCGGCGCGGGCGA
>JAAXUL010000927.1 GCA_013336035.1 Chloroflexales bacterium | reverse complement strand
GCCTATAAATCGCCCAGACCCGGACGAGGGGTCACAGGACTTCCGAAGGTAATCACTTAACAGTGAGGAGCGTTTCATGAACGACTTTCGACACCGTGTCTTACTCGCATTCGCCGCGGCGCTGTTGGCGGGTTGCGGCGGCGGGGATCTGCAGGAAGTGCCAGATGCAGCGGGCCCGCCCACTACAGCGGCATCGGTCGTGTCGCCGAGAGTCGACCCACAACAAGCCGACACCGGGGTGCTGAAGCCGACGGCCTCGCGCGACCGACTGACAAGCGCGGTCTTGGCAGGCGCAGCGACGTTGATCTGGCGTGGGAGACCGAGCTCCTCCACTACCTCGACCGCGAAGGTTTGACCGTGCCGGTGCCGATCCCCACAACGGACGGCCGGCACTTCGCCGACGGTCTGGTGGTGATGACCTACGTGGAGGGCGGACCGCCCGAGACCGAAGCTGACTGGCGTCGCGTGGCCGACACGCTCCGCCAGCTGCATCGGTTGACGGCGGGGTGGCCGCAGCGCCCGGGCTGGCGCTCGTCGACCGACCTCCTGCACGCCGAGACCGGGACGAAGAGCGACCTCGGCGCGATGCCGGCTGAGGGCGTTGCGCGATGCCGAGCAGCGTGGGCGCGGCTGGTCGGCCGTCAGACCTGCGTCGTCCACGGCGACCCCAATCCGCGCAACATTCGCCTGAGCGCGGATCCGGTCGCCCTGGTAGCGAAGCTGGCGCGAAGCGCTATCGACTGGGACGAGGCGCACGTCGACGTCCCCGACCTCGACCTGGTGCTGCCCCACAACGCCGCCGGTCTCGACGAGGAGGCGCACGACATCGCTGCGCAAGCGTGGGCCGCATGGGAAGCCGCGGTCTGCTGGGACGACGAGTACGCAGTCAAGCGGCTTGCTGAAGTTCAAGCGGTCTGAGCGGCAGCGAGTCCAGCGACCGCGCCGCTCGCTCGTCAGCGCCACGCTGGCCCACTGTGATGAGGAAAAGCACGCCTTGATCCGTCTCATCGGGTGGTCAGTCAAGCCGTACCATAGCATACAAGGCTCCCTGATGCTGGAAACGCGCATCAGGGAGCCTTCTAGCGACCTCGACCTCCTCCGCCGCCGGCTCCGCGCGACCCACCAGCGCGAACAGCCGCACTCCGGCGCGGGTGGCACGGGGCGGGTGCCCCTGACCTCCCGCGCGGGACGGTGGGATCACCGCGCTGCCATTGTCCCACGCGGAGCCGCTGCGCCTACGCTTCGACCGGGCCGCGCGTGATCGCCGACAGAGGCACATTGACCGCAAAGGTCTTGGCGCGAATCTCCGTGATGCCGAAGGCGGCGAGGCGGGCGGTGTGCATCACCCGGTATGCCTCCGCCATCTCGGCGTTAGCGAAGAGGTAGATGCCCCCTTGCTCGCCAGTCACCTCGTTTTCCGTCCAGATCTTCCAAATCAGTCCAGGGGCCTCCGCGATGCTCTGGGCCAGATCGGTGAAGGCATGGGCCATCGCCTCGCCCCAGGGGCCGGAGGCCGGGAAGTCAAACTGAAGGAGTGTCACGGCCATCAGCAGTTCCTCCTTGTCTTGGCTGATACATAGCGATTATCTCCGCGTGGGCGCTCTGCATAGATCAGTGTGGGCGCATAGATCAACGCCAGATCGTCGAGCTGCCCCTCATTGAAAGCGCGCTCAATGATCTGCTTGACCTGCGCCTTGTGCGCCGCAATGGATTCAGGCGCTGCTGCTCGGACTGTCATGTGTCCCTCCTTCAGTCGTACTGCGATGCACCGTGCGCGTGCCGGGTGCTATGGACGACGATAAGGACAGCAATGACCAGGAGTGCGGATCCAGAGATGCGTAGCCTATGATACACCGCGCGGCCATGCCGGGAAGAGTCACCGCGATCACTGGTGGGAACAGGTTCTTCACAGTTGACTGCGCAGAACCGGACTCCAGGACCAGAGTGTGCCTGGCAATGCCCGCATCCTGGCGCCAGCAGGTGAACTGGTGCGGGATCAGGCCGGAGAAGCCTCTGACTCTACACGGAGGCCAGCAAGGACAGGCAACACCTGTTGTCGTGACGAAGGCGATCTCAGCGCTCGCCAGGGACTGCGCCTCGGCGTGCGGGGCAGGCCAACTGAGGAAGCCCCTGGCCAGGCAGAAGATGGACTTGCGACGCATTGCAGCAAGGTAAGCATCGCATCGACAGAAGCTGTACGTAGCGCCAACGCGGCCCTCGACCGCGTGTGCGGCCCCCTGTACGACGCGGTTATGAAGGATGAAAGCGGAAGGATGAAGGATGGTAACACTTTAGCTTTGTGAGCGGGCAGCAGCGAGGGCGGCGTGGGCCGAGGAGAAGAAATCCTCCCCCTGGCGCTCATCCGTCTGAATGATCGAGAGCAAGCGGGCAAAGGCCTGGGCGCCCTCCTTGGAGCGACTGCCAAACGAGGTTTTGCGCGTCACGACGGCAGGGCGCAGCGCACGTTCGGCCACGTTGTTGTCCGGCCGCACCGCCGGGTTGGTCAACCACACCAGGAGATCGTCCAGATAGGGCTGGATACGGGCCGCGAGTTGACAGCACGAGTACAGGCGCCACTCGCGCGTGGCAAAGGCGAGCAACTGTTCCCGCATCTCACTCGCAAGCTGCGCGCCTCGGCCAGCCCCGCCGAGCAGGCGGACGCCTGGAGGCCCTGGGCCTTCCACGAGGCGATCAATGGGATTAAAGTACAGGTCGAGGCCCAGTATGGCAACGACTCACCGGCCCTCCACGCCGTCGGCCTCAAGCGGCGCTCCGAGCACAGGCGCGCGACGCGCCAGAAGAAGTCGGCCGCCTAAGGCCAGCGCAGCTCGCCTTACGGGCGGAGCAGGGGCGACCACGAGCCCTGCTCCGCTTTTTTGCGGGCTTCGCTCGCGGACCAAGCCGCCCAGCTTGATGGGCACTCCACTGCGGCGCTGAGGCTGACCCGCGCCTGGCCAACAGGGTGTAAACTATCCTCATATGATCAGTATCCCCGCCCTGACCCCGGCCCAGGCCCGCTGGCACCGCCTGACACGCCAAGGCCTCGTCACGCCGCTCGCCGGGGCCGAGGCCGTCGCCGGCGCCCTGGCGGGCGTCCAGGCCCAGATCCTGCCCGCCGCCGGAGTGGCCATCTGGAACCGAGCCCGCCCCTTCACGGCGGCCGACCTCGCGCGCCAGCTCTACGCCGAGCGCCGCCTGGTGAAGCTCTGGGGCCAGCGCAGCACCCTGCACCTCTACCCGAGCGCCGACTGGCCCCTGGTCTACGGCGCCCAGTCCGACACCGGCACCTACTGGGAGCGCACATCGGCGCGCGGGGGCGCCGATATGGAGGCCCACGAGGCCCTGGTCGCGGCCGTCGCGGACCTGCTGCGCGAGCGCGAGTGCGTGGGCCGCAGCGACCTGCGCGCCGCCGGCCTGCCCCTCGACGACGACCACCTCTCGGGCTGGGGCGGGATCTTCACGGTGCTGGTGCGGCGAGGCCTGGCCTGCCACGCCGCGCCCCGCGACGGCGAGGCGCGCATGGCCCACCGCGCGCGCTGGCTGCCCGACCTCGTGTGGGCGCC
>JAAXUL010000926.1 GCA_013336035.1 Chloroflexales bacterium | reverse complement strand
GCCTCATCTGTGTGCGAAACGTGCATAACCCGCCGCGCTCACGTTGAGCGCGGCGGCGGTCGTGTGCCCGGTCACTGCGGATACGCGTAGGCCTTCTCCAGGCGCGGGAAGTCGGCGGGGATGCTCTTGCCGTACAGCCAGGTGTCCCACACCGCGCTCAGGTCGCGCCCAGCGACCTCCTCGGCCGTGGCGGTGAAGTCCTCGCTGGCGACGGGGACGTCGCGGTACTTCTCGGCGAAGGTCCTCAGGATCGTGAAGAAGGTCTCGTCCCCAACCTCCATGCGCAGCGCGTGCAGCGCCAGCGCCCCGCCATCGTATGACGAGAAGTAGGCCAGTTCGACCCCCTGGTTTGCCGGCGGGAAGACCTGGCCCTCGGGCAGCCCGGGCTTCCCAAGCACCCGGGGAAACAATTGGGCATACGCGTGCTGTTCAACGACCTGCTTGTCCAGAAGGTTGTTATACGCCTCGACGCCCTGCGTCTTCTCCTGCCAGAGCAGCTCGCTATACCGGGCGAAGCCCTCGTGCAGCCAGACGCTATCCCAGCGCCGAACGGTGATGGCGTCGCCGAACCACTGGTGCGCCAGCTCGTGCAGGATGACCTCCTCAGAGGTAGGGTCAGTGCCAAGCGTGGTCAGCGATTGGGTCTCGTAGCCCGACGCCTTGAGCCAGCCCGGGATGGTGACGACCCCATAGGCATCGAAGGGGTACGGCCCGTAGATGCTGGAGAGGAATGCGATCATGTCGCCGGTCGGCGCGAAGCTGTCGATGATCTTCTGGTCGAGGCCGGGGGGGAAGTAGTTGCGGATGGGCAGGCCGTCAGGGGCCTTGCTCTCTTGCAGCTCGAACTCGCCGATGACCACGGTGGCGACCTGGGTCGACATCAGGTCGTTCATCTCCCATACGTAGGTGTTGGTGTTGTCGTCGATCGGGACGACCTCCTTCAGGATGCCGCTGGCGAGGGCCATCTTTGGCTCGTCCACCGTGACCCGGAAGGTGAAGGTGGCCTTATCGCTCGGGTGATTGTTCGAGGGGAACCAGGTCATGCCGCCATCGGGCTGGCTCATGGCCCCGACGTAGCCATCGCTCCACTCGACCCACCCGGTCTTCACCGCAGTCGGGGCCAGAGGCGGCCCATACATGCGCAACGCGGGGTCCAGGTAGGGCTCGGGCTTCCCCGCGTAGCTGACGGTCGCGGTAAAGGGCGCGCCGGCGGCGATGGGCGTGGCGGGCGTGATCGTCAGCTCCTGGCCCTCGCGGCTGAAGCTCGCCGCGGCGCCGTCGATAGTCACGGCGCTGACGTTGAGGCCCAGGAAGTCAAGGTCGAAGCTCGGCAGATCGTCCGTCGCCAGGGCCTCGAGCGTGGTCGTGCCGGTGATCTGCCCGATGTCGGCGGGGTCCACCGTGATCGCGAGCGTGTAGTGCTGGGCGTCGTAGCCCCCATTGCCCTCCAGCGGGAAGTACGAGTCGCCCAGGCCCGCCTCGGCGGGCACGGCGGTGGGCGCGACGGTGGGCGCCTCGGTCGGGGCAGCCGTCGGCGCGGCGGCCTCGGTGGGCGCGGCGGTGGGGACGGACGCGGTGGTCGGCGCCTGGACGGCAGGGCCGCCGCAGGCGGACAGCAGCAAGGTGACAAGCATGACGAGCAGGGCCGTGGTCTGGAGTGTGTGTTTGGACATACCTTATGTACTTCCTGGGTTGGGCTAATACCTGGAGCACGCTCACCTGGACCTGGTAGTCACAATCCTTACGAGCGTAGACCGAAGAGGGCTACTGCCCTAGCAGATACGTGCGGTGACGGGGACGTAGTCGTCGGTGCCGTGGAAGGCCAGCAGCGGCGTGCGCACCCGGGCGGCGTTGTAGAACGGCGAGTCGCGGACGTACTCCGCCATCGCTGCCTGCGGCGGCAGCCCCGCCATCGCCGTCGGCGGCCCGCAGTGTCTGCACCTGGCCGCTCCCGAAGTCGAGGGTGATCAGCTTGTTGCCGGCGAAGGCGTAGAGTGCCCGGCGCCCGTCAGGCGGCACGAGGATCGGGTAGGTACCCGCGCTGTCGCTGGGGATCACCTCGCTGGCGCCGCTGCGGCGGTCGCCGGTGATCAAGTAGAGATTAAGACTCAGGTCGATCATGTACTGGCCGACCGTGTCACCGTTCAGCCAGAAGTAGTTCGAGAGCTGCAGCAAGCCGGGGTCCGCCTTGAGCGGGACGCTGCTCCCGTCGTGCAGGTTGAGGAAGCTCGGCCTTGGCGCCGTCACCAGCACCGTCTGCTCATCGGGGCTCACGGGGCTCACAATCTGGTGCGCAGCGGCGGGCACGCTTACGATCTGCTCACGGAGCTTCTGCACCTCCTCGGCGCGCCGCACATATCACCGTCTCGTGCCGGCTCGATTGGACGAAGACCAGGCAGCGAGCCGGCTGGTGGCCCGTCTTGTATCGTAGGAATCAGGGCCTCAGTCTCCTCAGGGAGCAGGTTGACGTCGATCAGCACCAGCTCGGGGCGGTGCGCCTCGATCTGCTTCACGGCGGTCAGGCCATCGCCGACAAAGGCCAGCACCTCGATGGCGGGGTAGGCCGACAGCGAGGTCCAGCGCCCGCTGCATCACGCCCGGGCGTGTCGTTGGAGTGGCGTGCTGCGCATCCATAGCAATAGCCTCCACCGCTGCGCAAACCCATCATTGGGGCAGCTGGTATGCCTCGCCGTCCTGCGTGGGTGGCGCGCGCGACCCGATAGGCACGCCATGGCGACGCTCTTGTGCTCAGAAGACCTCGTGGCCGTATTATCAGCATTCGTTGTCGCTGTCACAAGCGATGAATGGTGTGTCTTTGGCTCGACAAAAGGCCCCCTACATTTGTAGGAAGCCGGGGCCTGGTCTGAAGCGGCGTGAGCGCCCTGGGTCAGCCAGGAAAAGGCATGCGGCTATCTCCAGTCGTGCATTGCGTTGCCTGAACGCGGGCGCAACAAAGGATCCCGAGTGGCCTGGTAGGACGGTGAGTAGTAAGAAGCATGGAGAGTCCACCGGTCAGTCTATACCCTGCAAGATAACTGCGCCATCACAGAAAAATGTGATATAGTGAGCAAAAGCACGTAATTGTTTTACATAAAGATAATGATTACTCCTGGCATCCTGGCCCCGCCCGCGCCTCCGCCCATGTGCGTCGATCGGGAGCGGCTGTATCAGCAGCTTGATCGCTGGCGGGAGCTGCGGGCGCTGATTGTGCGTGCTCCGGCCGGCTACGGCAAGTCAACGCTGGTCAGCCGCTGGATCACCCTTGCCGGCGATCAGCTGCAGGCTGCCTGGATCTCGCTCGACGAGAGCGCCGACGCCCCCAACCTGTTTCTGAGCCAGGTCGCCGCCGCGCTCGACCCACTGGTCGACGGACTCTCTGCTGCCGTCCAGCCGATCATCGAGGATGCGCACCCCGACCCGGAGCGAGTGCTGGGCCAGCTGCTGCTGACGGTCAGCGCACACTTGTCGGGTGTGCCGTTCGACGCGGGACAGCTGCTGCTCGTCTTTGACGACCTGCACCTCGTGACAGCGCCGGCGGTGCTCGCGCTGCTGCGGCGGATCGT
>JAAXUL010000925.1 GCA_013336035.1 Chloroflexales bacterium | reverse complement strand
CCGCCCAGCAGGCCGCCGTCGCCCGCAAAAGGCTCGTCGCCCCGGGGCATCAGGGCGTTGCGCTTCACCTGGAAGTGCTGGGTGTAGCTGCCGGGGGTGAAGCGGTGGGTCACGTGGCGCACGTAGTAGATCCCGCTGTGGCGCTCGCCGACGCCCTTGATCGTGACGGTGCGCCGCGGGCGCAGCACGTGGCCGTACACATCAGAGCGGGCCTCGCCCTCGCCCTCCACGAACCAGTCGCCCTCGGCGGACAGGCTGCGCACCAGAGACTCCATCGCGGGCAGGCCGCCGGACACGACCCGGCTGAGCCGGAGGATGGCCGGCTCGACGCCGTCGCCGAGGAGGCTCGCCGCGCCGCTGGCGCCGAGGGGCTCCTGCTCGCCGGCCTCGGCCTGGGCCTCGAGGATGGCGACGCCGTTGCGCTCGATCTGCTCCATGGCCACGGCGGCGGGCGCGAGGGCGTTCACCTCGAGGCTGAAGCGCTCCAGGGAGGTCTCGTCGCCGAAGTGGGCGGCCAGGGTGGGCTGGGGCGGCTTGCCCAGGCGCGGCAGGCGGAAGTAGCACGTCTCGCCCTCGACGAAGCACTCGAAGCCGTTGCGCAGGGCGAGGCGCTGCAGAAACTGGATGTCGGTCTCGCGCTGCATGATCGTGGTGATCGCCTCGTCGTAGGTGAACCCGCTGTCGTCCACCTCGGCGCTCAGGCCGTAGCTCTCGATGATCTCTCGGGCGATGTCGCTGTCCTTCTTATTGGGCCATGCCTTGAGCCTGTCGGCCCGGCCCATCAGCACGCTGCGGTCCATCCCCCAGACCTCGAGGGTGCAGCGCTCGGCGTCGGGCTCGAAGACGGGCCGCAGGTGGGTTATCACTCCGCCGATCAGCTCTTCGCCGCCGTCGCCGATCCCCGCGCTGATGCTGACCGGCCGCCAGACCTGCAGGCGCTCGTCGTCGAGGTAGCGCCAGCTACCGTCGGCGGCCTGGGGCATGCTCAGCTTGAGCCGAAACATGGCGGCCAGCTCGTCGTCGAGCTCGACCTCGACCGAGAGCATGTCCTCGTAGAGGTCCGGCTGCTCTGCGTCGTCAAGGGTTATGGTCAGAGTCTCGTTGGGCATAGGGGCACCTCAGATGGCCGTGTCAGGCGGGATGATGATTGGCTGGCCGACAGGGTTGGCCAGCCGGGGCGGGGCCGCCGTGAAGCCCAGACCTTCGGCGATGGCGGCCAGGTCGGCTGGGGCCAGATTCATGCTGTTGAGGCGCACTATCAGGCCATCGTCGTCGTCGTGTAGCTCGGCCGCCTCGACGCCGACCGTCGCCCGCACCGCCCTGAGCAGCTCGGCCCAGGGCGGGGCCCCCGGGCCGGGGAAGGTCAGGCCCAGGCGACAGGTGACCACCGGGTCCTGGCCGAGGAGGGCGAGGGGCCACATGGGCTCGGGGTTGGCGTCGCAGATCCGCCACCACCTGGTGGGCTGTCTGTAGTAGCGCTCAGCCAGATGGTCGAGCCGCTCGCCCTCGGTCACGATGTGGCGATGGCGCCCGGCGACGCGGGGCGCAAGGCGCAGGCTCTTCGCGGGTAGCGTGCGACCTGCGGCGTCGATGTCCACCGTATCTGGCAGCCTGTAGTAGCGCGAGCGCCGTGAGAACATCAGCTCACCCCGGGATCATCACATTGGCAATGTCGGCCACGTTGGCCAGGTTCAGCACCGACATGACCTCGGTCATCGCCTTGGAGTACATGTACGGCAAGCTCTTGCCCTCGATCACGGTCATGCTCACCGTGGCCGTGGCCCGCATCGGGTTCAGATCGGGGCTGTAGAGCAGCTCGGTGATGTTGAGCGTGCTGATGTTCACCGGGAGCACCCGCTTGCGCCCCCAGATGAAGAGCAGCAGGGGCGGGTTGGGCCGCCTGGTGAAGCTGAAGCCGCCCGATGAGCCGAGGAGGGCGCCGAGCGCCTGGCCGAGCAGCCCCTCCTCCTTGGGCTGCACCATCAGCTCGAGGGTGGCGAGCTGGGGCCCGATGCCGAACTGCTCGCTGATCGTGTCGCCATCGTTGAGCTTGTCGCTGGCGTCCAGCCTGATCTCCAGGCCGATCGTCTCGGACTGCACCGTCACCTGCTGGGCGTCGCGCAGCTCGGTCAGGTCGTCGAAGCGCTTGTGGAAGTCCCGCAGGGCGCTGCGGCCCGAGCGCGAGCCGCCGGGCGCGGCGAAGCTCAGGCTGCGGTTGCGGGTGAGCTGCACCGGGTTGAACTGGAAGACGACGAAGAGGGGCGGCAGGCTCAGGCCGTACTCGACGAAGGCGCCCCGCAGGATCCTGGGCTTGTTGGAGAAGCCGGTCATAGGCAGTCAATCTCCTTGGCGCGCCGGGCGCGCCTACACCGGCAGCGGGTACAGCTCGTAGGCGAAGCAGGCGTACGAGTCGGCGTTGTCCAGGGCGTCGGCGGCTGACAGGCTCGCCGGGCAGCTGGAGTAGCCGCAGCCCGACTTGCAGTAGGCGTTGTCGTCGGTGCCGGCGTAGTAGTGCGAGAATTCGTGGACGATCGTGCGGGCGATACAGTCGTTGGCCCGGCCCCGCAGCGAACTCATGCACAGGTGGATGTCGCTCCACAGCCCGTAGACGTAGCCCAGCTCGGTCGCCGAGCAGTCTTCCTCGCACTCGTAGGTGTAGTCGTTGGCGCTGAACTTGGCCTCGATCTGGGTGTAGACATCGACCATGGTGCTGATCGTCGGGGTGGGGGTCATGAAGTACTTGCTGAACAGGGCCGTGACCCGGGCGTCCACAGGGCTGGTTCCCAGGATGCGCAGGGCCTTGGCGACCATCTGCCTGGCGATGTAGTCGGCCGGCCAGACGTGATTGCGCAGGTCGCTCTCGGTGCAGTCCTCGTGGCTGTAGCGCTGGATGGGGGCGGCGGGCCCGGGCGTCGCCCCGTCGGCGTGGCCCTGCTGCACCACGTGGGCCAGCTCGTGGGCGATCAGATGCCGGTCGTGCTCGCTCTCGCCCCGGCCCAGCCAGATGTGGGGGCCCGAGGTGAAGGCCCGAGCGTGGATCTGGGCCGCGCTCGCCTGGGCGGCCAGGTCGCTGTGCAGGCGCACGTGGCCGAAGTCGCGCCCGAAGCGGGGCTCAAGGTAGCCCCGCAGCTCGGCCGAGAGGGGGCGCCCGCCACTGGTGTCGAGGTCGAGGGCGGCCTCGAAGCCGGCCCCCGCTAGCTCGCCCGCGCCGAGGCGCCTGATCGCGGGGCCGGCCCCGTTGGCCCGGGGGACGCGGGCCGCCGGCTCGGGCATCTGGAGGACCAGCGCGGCCACGCTCTCGGCCTCGCGCTCGTAGGGGTCGTCGGCCGGGCCCACGTTGTGGAGCGCCTGATTGAGGACCGCCCCTTCCTCGATGACTGCTTGGCGACGGCTCGCCGCCTCATTGCGCAGAATTCCGGTGCTTCGCAGCGTATTATGTCAACGCTTGAAAACCTCTTCAATCCGCAGTCTTACCGATTGCCACACAAAAATGCTTAGGAGCAGATAGTGTCCACGTCAATTTGCCGTTCCATTCGCGACCTTTTGTTGCCGCTTTTACCCCAAATT
>JAAXUL010000924.1 GCA_013336035.1 Chloroflexales bacterium | reverse complement strand
CCTGGCGATGTGGACCCGCGAGCACTATTTCCCCAGCGACTACGCCCACGCGACTTGGAACCGGCTGGCGCCGTTCTTCGCTCTCCCCGGAAGGGTGAGCTGGGAACGGGCAAGCGTGTGCGTGGAATTGCGCCCATTCAATGACGAGCAACTCACCCGCGACCTCATCGCCCTCTGCGCGCGGGTGAATGCGCAGCATCCACACCTCCCCGATGGCCGGCAGTTGGTGCTGGCAGTCGGGCGTCCACCGACACGCAATTCAGATCTGCATCCACGTTGCTGAGGCGCGAGACCCTGAAAGGATGGGCCGCTCTTCCGCTCGCTGCGCTTCGGGCGGGTTCAGCCGCGCGGCCTCGATGGGCGCGACGTCGCCCGCATCGTCAAACGTGCGGCAACAGAAGCCGGCCTCGACCCGACGCACTTCAGCGGGCACAGCCTGCGGGCCGGACTGGCGACGGCCGCCGCGGCTGCGGGGGTGAGTGAGCGGGCGATCATGGAGCAGACCGGCCACAAGAGCCTCACCGTCATGCGTCGCTACATCCGCAAGGGCACACTCTTCAAGGACAACGCCTCGGCTCAGGTCGGGCTGTGAGCGCGGATCGACATCCACGGCGTCACCCTGAGCAGATCACCTGGTGATGGGGGCACATCGACACAACGGAGCGCTGGCGACGCTCGCACCTCCGCGATCACCTCTGCTTTAAGCGGGAGGTCCCGCCAGCGCAGAGGGGTGCTGCACTTCAGCGGCGATCCCCTGTGGAGGTGTTAGGCTCATCAGCCGTAAGGGTCTCGCGTTCGACGAGCAGGGACAGGAATTCCAGCACCTGGGGTGTAAGTTCGGGTCGCTGCGCGATTGTTTGCGCGATGGTGTCCACCTCTGGCGGCAGCGGTGCGCTTGCCTCCCCCCAGGCCTGCTCCATGGGTCGGGCGCCAGGCACGAGCTCGCTGAGTGGTGCCCGGAGCACATAGGCAATCTGGATCAGCACGCCGATCGGGATGCTGCGACTGCCTGCCTCGTAGCGTGAGAGCGTCGTGCGGTCGATCCCCAGGGCCGTGGCCAGTTCCTCTTGCTTGAGCCCTGCGCGCATGCGCTCCGCGCGGATCAACGCTCCGACCCGGGCGTCGATGCCAGTGATATCGGGGAGGCTCACAGCAGCTGCTCCTGAAGCGGCGGCACCGCATCAGGGTCGTCGGGGAGGTACTCCGCCGCCTTGCGGCGGATCCAGGCCAGCGCCTCATCGTACTTTCTGGCGGGCAAGGCGCTGTAGCGCGGCGTATGCAGGTCGTTGCAGAACGATGAGAAGAGCCGAGCGAAGATATCGGTCGTGTGGCGCTGCTTGTAGCGCACCGCAATACGGAGAATGGCGTCCTTGATCACCTGCTGCTGCGCCGGGCTGATCGTCAAGGTCTGATCAACCCACTCGGTCAGGTCACGGATCAGGTCGCTTTGCTCCTCCAGGCGCTCGTCGGTCGCCGCCTCGTGGGCCTGGAGGCGTGTTTCCGTCGCATCCTGGGCGGCCTGGAGCTGCTGAAGCTGCTGCTGGGTTGCCAGATAGGCCTCGCGCGCGATGCGGGCCTCACGGAGCGCCGCTTGCAGCTGCTGTTGGATGGCGAGAGATGCCGGGTCGCCGTCGAGGGGGCTCGGGGCCAGCTCCGTGCCGTAGAGTGCGGCCAGCACGTAGGCGACCTCGAGCTGGTAGCGGATGAGCTTCGGTCGGGTTCCCGCATTCACCTGGTCGGGCGAGATGGTCGCCAGCCAGAACGGGATCCATTTATGGATGATCGCCATGACGGAGCGCACGCGCCCACCCACCGGAACATTCACGACTCGGAGCCCCTGGGAGAGAACTGGATGCTTGCGGAGTTGGGCGCTCTGCACGTCGAGATCGAGCCCCAGGGCCTCACAGACTGTGCGCACGGGAGTGGCGACCCCATCGCCCTCGATGACCACGGCGATGAGGGTATCGCCGTCAAATTGCACTTCTTGGTGGGCAGGTCGCCGGGCGGGAAGGGGCGCATCTTCGGACATCGGAGCTCTCCACGGTTACACTGTGTGACGATTTGTCACATACAGTAGCATGGCAGAGCGCATGTGTCAAATTGTCACCTAACACACGCACATGCCCTGGAGATATGTGACGAATTGTCACCTGATACCCGGTGATGTGCGGCTGCCAGGTGACAATCCGTCACATAGATTCGGCGCCATCAACAACGCACGGGGTCGATAGCCTCAAGGTGGACAGTGATGCCCCTGGCTCTGCTCCTCCAGGAACGCCTCCCAGCGGTTCGCGGCGATCTCGACGACCTCGCCCTGGTCGGGCCAGACGCGGCGCAGCTGCGAGACGGCGTCGTCGCCCGTGCCGTTCGCCTTCCCCAGCACGTAGGCCGGCACGCCGTTGTTCTTGATATGGGGCTCCATCAGCCGCCCGTAGGCGTCAAGGCCTGCTACATCGACGGCGCGCTCGCCGAAGATCAGGAACAGCAGGGGCGTATCACAGCGCGCGCAGCGGTGGAGGAGGGCTGCGGTCTGGAGGGGTGCCCGGAAGGGGAGGTTGTAGCGCTGCTCCAGCGCCCGCTCCTGAGCCAGAACCTGGTCGAGCATGTTGAGCGCGCCGATGTCGTCGACGCTGAGACCCCGCCCGCGCCGGCGCCGCGGCGGCTCATCGTCGTCATCGTAGTCGCGGGCCTTGCGCCGCTGCTTGCGCCGCTTCGGCGGCAGGCCGTTTAGGCGCCGGCGATCGTTCTCCAGCTTCTTGCGGAGCTTCATCGCCTTCTCGTGGTCGGCCCGCTCGCGGGCGACCCGCCGCACATCTGCCTCAGAGAACGTCCAGCGCCCGCCCTCCTTGCGGCCCAGCTCGCCGTTCCGCGCGAGCTCGGCGACCCGGCCCGTGCTCAGGCCGAGCTGCCGCGCGGCCTCCTCCAGCGTCAGCCGCCGTGATTTCGCCTGCGGCTGCTTTGCCTGCGGCTGCTTCGGCCGTGGCTCCCGTGGCGGTCTGGGTGGCGGGGCGAGGTGGGCCGTCGGGATCAGGGGAAGGCTGTCGAGCGCCTCCCAGGTCGCGAGTGCGACGGCGCCGTCGGTCACCTCAACGCCGTCCATCGCGGCGGCCATCCCCCTGGATGTCTCGCCGAGCTCCTCGGCGAGCGCGATGAGCTCGGCGCGGGCGGAGCCGCGCAGGCTGCCCTGGGCGTCGAGCCGATCACGCAGGGCGTGGAGCTGAAACTCGGTGTGGGCGCGGGCAAACGCCGCCGCTTGCACGATCGGCCCGGCGTCAGTGCTGGTCGTGATGCCCCCGGTCGTCATCGCCTGCTGGATGCGGAGGTGGGCGATGCGCCAGGAGAGGTTCTCCAGCTCCCTGATCAGCGCCTGGCCCCAGCGCACGCCAATCGACTTTGTGGCGGCAACGTCCTGGAGGAAGCCGCGGATGACCTGCCTGGAGGAGGCAACCGTGCGAACCTCGCTGGCGATCTCCTGGGTGAGATAGGGGGCGGCGTTATCCTGGTTGAACTCAGAGTCGTCGGGGAAGGTGGCCTCGCTCTGATCGATGAGGCTGGGCGCGGGAGGCGG
>JAAXUL010000923.1 GCA_013336035.1 Chloroflexales bacterium | reverse complement strand
TTTAAGATTCCCGCCCTGCCCTTTAAGATTCCCACCCTGCCCTTTAAGATTCCCACCCTGCCCTTTAAGATTCGCACCCGCCCTTTAAGATTCCCGCCCTGCCCTTTAAGATTCCCACCCCGCCCTTCAGACAAGGTTTCAGAAAGGCAAGACCAGCTTACCAGCCTTGCCCGGCCCTCACCCCGCTGTACTATTTCCTGTCTTCGGGGCTCTCACAAAGACGGTAAACTATACAGTGGCGTGTCGGGGGTGGGGGCTTTCAGCCGCGCCGTCGACGTGGCCCTGGGGCGGCGCGCCGCCTGACGCATCCGCGCGCCGATGTGGTATTATCCCTGGTGCCTATGCACAGCCTCACACTGCCGCTCGCTGGCGGGCTCATAGCTCTCGCCGCTGCCGTTAACGTGCTCGCCTATGCTCTGGGCCGCCCGAACGCGCGGGGCACGGGCCGCATGATCCCCTCGCTCCAGCGCAGCACCTCGGCCATGCTGGCGCTTGCCGCGTGGGCCCTGGTGGGACTGGGCTCGTCGGGCCGGGCCGCGGCGCCCTACGCGCTCTGGGTCTCGGTGGGGATGAGCCTCTCGTTCGTGGCCGACCTGATAATGGCCGAGGTGATCAGGGTGCCGAGCAGGGTCCTCGGGGGGATGCTGGTCTTCGGGATGGCCCACCTGGCCTACCTGGCGGGCTTCCTGAGCCTCGGCGGCGCTTTGGGCCTCGGCGCCGGCCCGCAGATGCTGGGCTGGGCGGCGGCCTACATAATCATCGCCCTGGTCTACTGGCGGCTCGCCGTCGATACGCCGCGGGCGCCGCGGGCCCTGCGCCTTGGCGCCCTGGGCTACCTGGCCCTGCTTGCCTCGATGGCGGGCGTGGCCTGGGGCGTCGCGGGCCGCGCGCCGCAGCTGTGGAGCCTTGCGGCAGGGGCTTTGCTCTTCTTTCTCTCGGACGCGATCCTCGGCAACCAGATCTTTCGTCAGAACAACTGGTGCGGCGTGGGCGACGTCGTCTGGGCGACTTACATTGTGGGCCAGGCCGGCATTGTCTGGTCTGTCTACCCCGCGCTGCTAATGGGCTGACGGAGCGTGCCGTGCAGGTGGTGATCAACGGGAGCTTCTGGTCCGAGCCGAATGTCGGAAGCGGGCAGTATCTTCATGGCCTGGTGCGCTGGCTGCCGCAGGTGGCCCCACAGCACCGTTATGTGCTGATCACGCCGGCCGTCGCCCCGCCTGGCCCGCCCGTGCCGCCTGGGGTGGTGGCCCTGCGCGCGCGCACCCCGGCCGACAGGCTTAACGCCAACGTGGCCAAGCTCTTCTTCGAGCAGGTGACCATACCCTATGAGGCGGGGCGGCTCGCCAGGGGCGCGCGCGGCACGGTGCTGCTAGTGCCCTACTTCGCGCCGCCCCTGCGCTCGCGGGCGCCGGTGGTGACGACCGTCGGCGACATCATCCCCCTGCTGCTGCCCGAGTACCGGGGCGGCCCCCACGTGAGGGCCTATATGGCCCTGGCGCGCCGGGCGGTGCGCCGCAGCGCCCATATGCTCACCTTCTCGGCGCGCAGCCGCGACGACATCGTGGCCCACCTGCGGCTGCCCCGCGAGCGGGTGACGCCCGTGCTGCTGGCTGCCGGCGACCAGTACCGCCCCGGCGACCAGGCGGCGGCCAGGGCCGAGGTGGCGCAGCGCTATGGCCTCGCGGGGCCATTCATCTACTACGTCGGCGGCCTCGACGCCCGCAAGAATGTGGCGATGCTGCTGCGGGCCTTCGCCCTGCTGCGCCCGCGCGGCGTGTCCGCCACCCTGGCCATCGCCGGGCGGGCCCTCGGCAGCGACCGGGCCCTCTTCCCCGACCTCGACGCCCTGATCGCCGACCTCGAGCTCGGGTCGGCCGTGCGCCGCATTGAGGTGCCCCTCGAGGACGGGCCGCTGCTCTACCGGGCGTGCGTCGCGTTCGCCTTCCCCTCGCGCTACGAGGGCTTCGGGCTGCCGCCGCTCGAGGCCATGGCCTGTGGGGCGCCCGTGGTGGTGAGCGACGCCAGCAGCCTGCCCGAGGTGGTGGGCCCGGCCGCATTGCGCGTCTCGCCCGACGACGTGGTGGGCTGGGCCGCGGCCCTCGGCCGGCTCCTCGGCGACGCCGGCCTGCGGGCCGATCTGCGCGCCCAGGGCCTCGTCCAGGCGGCGCGCTTCTCGTACCGCAGGGTGGCCGAGGAGACGCTGGCGGTGCTGGAGCGCGTGGCGAGAACGTAGTCGTTGGCGGTGAAAGCCGGGGAGCGACTGGCGAAGAGGAGCGGATGGCGAAGCGGCCGGGGAGCGACTGGCGAAGAGGAGCGACTGGCGAAGAGGAGCGGCTGGCGAAGAGGAGCGACTGGCGAAGAGGAGCGACTGGCGAGAACATACAGGGAGGCGAGCGCAGCGGGCTGCTTGCCGGTCGCCTGTCGGCGCGCCGGCAGGCCCCGTCTGCCGCGCCCAGGGGGCATGACCGCACGGCAAAAGGGCCGGCAGAGGTAACTCTTTTAGGGGTCGAGGGGACGAAGTCCCCCGCGCGGGGAGCGTGAGGGGCCGGCGGCGGCCCCTCACAGAAAAGCAGAAAGACGGGGTGGAGGGGCCGGCAGGCCCCTCGCTGCGCCTGGGGCGAGCAAGGTCCGCCGGAGGCGGAAGCCACCTAGCCCGCTTTGGCCTCTACGTTCACCGTGGGCTCGATGCCCTTGAGGGCGGCCACGACCAGGTCGCGGTTGAGGCGAGCGATCGTATCCAGGCTGATCTCTTTGGGGCAGACGGCCGAGCACTCGCCGATGTTGGTGCAGTTGCCGAAGCCCTCGGCGTCGTGGACGGCGATCATATTGAGCACGCGCTGGTGGCGCTCGGTCTGGCCCTGGGGCAGGAAGCCCAGGTGGGCCACCTTAGCCGCCGTGAAGAGCATAGCCGAGCCGTTGGGGCAGGCCGCCACGCAGGCGCCGCAGCCGATGCAGGCCGCCGCGTCCATAGCCTTGTCGGCGTCGGTCTTAGCCACGGGGATGCTATTGCCGTCGGGGGCCGAGCCGGTCGAGGCGCTGATGAAGCCGCCGGCCTGGATGATCCGGTCGAAGCTGCTCCGGTCGGTGACCAGGTCCTTGATGATCGCGAAGGGCCTGGCCCGCCACGGCTCGATCGTGATCGTATCGCCCTCGCTGAAGCTGCGCATATGCAGCTGGCAGGTGGTGATCGCCTCCTTCGGCCCGTGGGCGACGCCATTGATCATCAGCGAGCACATGCCGCAGATGCCCTCGCGGCAGTCGTGGTCGAAGGCGATCGGCTCCACGCCCTTCATGATCAGGTCCTGGTTGACCACATCGAGCATCTCGAGGAATGACATATCCGGGCTGACGTGGTCGGCCTGATAGGTCTTGAACTCGCCTGGCGTCTTGCCGTTCTTCTGGCGCCAGACCTTGAGGGTGAGATTCATTACTTGTAACTCCGTTGGGACATCCGGACTTCCTCGTAGACGATCGGCTCGCGGTGCAAGACCGGAGCCTTGCTCATGAAGCGCACCCAGCCGGCATCACCCCACGCGAGCACGATAAAACCTTTGTCTGCCAGCCGC
>JAAXUL010000922.1 GCA_013336035.1 Chloroflexales bacterium | reverse complement strand
CGAAGCTTGGCACCAGGGGTGGGCTGGCCGCAACCCTGACAATCTGCGAAGCCAGGTGGCTACTTCCGCAGCGCTAGGGCGGTGAGTCCCGCGTTGACGGCGAGGGCGGCGAGGGTCTGCGGCTCGCGGAGGCGCGCCGCTACAATCGCGAGGAAGACAGTGCCCGCGGGGTTTGCCAGCTTGCTCAGCCCCCGAACTGTCGCGTCGTCACTCTGCACCCGGGCGAGGTTGAGCATCCCGAGGAAGGCCAGCGCCAGGCCCGAGCCCGCGAACCAGGCCTGGTTCAGCGGGCTCTCGTGGCGGTAGTAGACAGGCGTAAGCAGGATGTGCCCGACCCCCGCGGCCGTGAGCGCCGTGGCGAGGGCGACGTCGAGCGCGGTGAGCCTTTCGGGCGATACGAACACCTCGAGCGAGAAGGGGTTGCGGGCAGAGTGCATGGTCAGCTCCTGTCACTACTTCTAGCGCCCCGATGATACCACGCCGGCCCGGGAGGCGGCGCGCGAGGTAGGCGGGCGTCCTCGGAGCCGGAGGCCCACCGCGGTATGGTATACTCGGAGGATATCGTACAGTCCACCAACCCGAGGATCACGCGCGTGCCCGGACCTGAGATCTCGCTGTCGGTCTATGACGATGAAGCCCAGCTGCTGAGCGGGCTGCGGCGCGGCGAGCCCGACGCCTGCACCTGCCTGGTGAAGCGCTTCGCGCCGCTAGTCTACGCCCGCGCCCTGCGCCTCACCGGCGACCCCGACGAGGCCGATGGCGTGCTCCAGACCACCTTCATCAAGGTCTGCGACGCCCTGCCTGGCTTCGACGGCGCCAGCAGCCTGGGCACCTGGATCTATCGGATCGCCACTAACGAGGGGCTAATGCTGCTGCGCAAGCGGCGCCCCACGGTCGCCCTCGACGACGTGGCCGAGACGCTGCAGCCCGACGAGCTGCCCCATAGCCGGGGCGCCTGGGATGCCGACCCGATGCGCGCCGCCCTCGACGGCGAGCTGCGCGTCCGGATCGAGCAGGCCATCGCCGACCTGCCCGAGTCTCTCCGCGTCGTGGTGCTGCTGCGCGACATGCAGGGCCTGAGCACCGAGGAGGCGGCCGAGCAGCTCGGCATCACCCCCGGCGCGGTGAAGGTGCGCCTGCACCGGGCGCGCCTGCGCCTGCGCGAGGTGCTGGCCAGCTACCTGGCGCCCTATACGGAGGCCGACGATGAGCCGTGTGACCCAGAGCCACAGCCATAGCCTCGCCCGCTGCCGCGAGCTGGCCGCGCAGCTCAACGACTATATTGACGGCGAGCTCCCCACCGACATCTGCGCCGAGCTCGAGACCCACATGGCCGGCTGCCCCGACTGCCGGGTGGTGCTCGACACCCTGGGTCAGACGGTGCGCATCCTGCGCACCCTCGACGAGGCGCCCCCGCCCCTCCCCGCCGAGCTCGAGGCCCGCCTGATCGAGCGCCTTGCCCAGCACAGCCCCCGCCAGGCAGGCCAGGGCCAGGAGCGCTAAGCTAGCCTAGCTTCCTACAAGCCCGGGCTGAGCTCAGTCGGCGGTTTGCCTGCTCTTGCCTCCTGCCAGCTGGCTACGTGCTACGTGCTTCCCAATAGAGGCTGCGTCATCCGGCCTTTCGCATACCGCAAGCAGGGCCTGTGAGCATTTAGCGGGCGCGCGGAGAGCGAGGCAGAAGAAGCTGAAATGTCGCGCCGCGCCCAGGCTCGCTGGTGACGGTGATCTGGCCCCTGTGGGCCTCGACCACCCAGCGCACGATCGACAGCCCCAGCCCCGCCCCGCCGCCCCGCCGCGCGCCCACCCGGTCGGCCTGGTAAAAGCGCTCAAAGAGATGGGGGAGATCCTCGGGTGCGATCCCCGGCCCTGTGTCGCTCACACAGAGGATCGCCTGCGCGGGGCTTTGCGCCAGGCTCACCGTCACCCTGCCGCCCGGCGGCGTGTGCTGAAGCGCGTTCACCACCAGGTTGAGCAGCGCCTGCTTCAGCCGGTCGCGGTCGCCGCTCACCGACACCTGCTCGTGCAGCTCTGGCCGCAGGGCGACCTGCTCGGCCAGCGGGTGCAGCTCGCGCACCGTCTCGAGCACCAGATCGTCGAGCTGCACGGGCTCACAGCGCAGCTGGATGCCCACCTCGGCCTGGGCGAGCAGCAGCAGATCGTTTGCCATCCGGCTCAGCCGATTCACCTCGCGCAGCATATCGGCCACCGACGCGGCCTGCGCCGCGCCCTCACGGGTCACCCCGCGCTGGATCAGCTCGAGGTGGCCGCGCATCGCCGTCAGCGGTGTGCGCAGCTCGTGGCTCACGTCGGCCACGAAGCGCCGCTGGGCCGTGAAGAGCTGCTCGAGCCGCGCGAGCAGCTCGTTGAGCGTCGCGGTCAGCTCGCCAAGCTCATCGTCGGCGCGGGCCGGGGGCATGCGCCGACCCAGATCCGACGCCCGCACGATCTGGCGTGCCGTCTGCGCGATCTCCTCGACGGACCGCAGCGAGCGGCGTGCGATCCAGATCCCGCCACGCACCGCGGCCACCACCGATACCAGCGAGATGACGGCCAGGCCCAGAAACAAGATCCAGAGCGTCTGGTCGATCGCATAGAGCGGCTGGGCCACCTGCAGGACACCCAGCACCTGATCCCCGCTGTAGAGCGGTGCCGTCAGCTGCATCACCCGGCCAGAGCCCAGCGCCAGCACCGTCTGGGTCTCGCGCCCGCTCAGGGCCGCGGCGTGCATCGCGACATCAAGCGGCAGCCGCTGGCCGCGCAGGCTCGCCGACGTGACGATCACATTGTGCTCGAGATCGGTGACCTGGATATAGAGTGTCGGCGCCTCGAGGCCCTCGACGCTCGGCGGGAGCGCCCGCAGGGCCGCCTCCTGGTCGCTGAAGTAGCCCTCCAGCGGCCCCGCGCTCGCCAAAAAGTCTTGCTGGACCAGGTCCGCCGTCGCTGCAAGCTCCTGGGAGACCTCAGCCAGAAGGGCGTCGCGCACCAGCCAGTAGACGCCGGTGGTCAGCAGCAGCAGCACCCCGGCGAAGAAGAGGCTGTAGCCGAGGGCCAGGCGGGTGCGCAGCGGCAGGCGACGCAGCCGCGCGATCACGACGTATCGCGCAGCACATAGCCTACGCCGCGGACAGTCTGGATCAGCCGGGAGGCGCCGGCGGCCTCAAGCTTCTGGCGCAACGCCCGCACGTACACCTCGAGCACATTGCTGTCGGCGCCAAAATCGTAGCCCCAGATGCGCTCGTAGACCTGCTCGCGGGTGAGCACCTGACGCGGGTGACGCAGAAAGAGCTCCAGCACCTCAAACTCTCGGGCCGTCAGATCGACGCGCTGCGCGCCCACACGAACCTCGCGGGCGGCGACATCCATCAGCAGCAGGCCGACGCGCAGCTGCTCGTGCTCTTGGGCGCTGCTGCGGCGCAGCTGGACATGGATGCGGGCCAGCAGCTCCTCGAAGGCGAAGGGCTTGGTAAGGTAGTCATCGGCGCCGCCCTCGAGGCCGGTCACCCGGTCGGCCACCGTGTCGCGGGCGGTGAGCATCAGGATCGCCACGGGCACGCCGGCGCGAAGCCGGCGTG
>JAAXUL010000921.1 GCA_013336035.1 Chloroflexales bacterium | reverse complement strand
GAAAGCAGCATGCCCGGTTCGGAGGGGGGCCGACGGAAAAGTACCTATGCAGTTGGAAAAGAACAACAGCGGGCAACTCGCCGGCGGCCTACCCTACTTGAACGTCAAGGGACTCGCGAAAGCCAAGCTGTCCAAAAGCGTTCACGATGCGGGATGGGGCGAACTGCGCTTCCAGCTCACCTATAAGGCCCGGTGGGCAGGCAAGCATCTCGTGATGGTTGGGCGCTTCTTCCCCTCCTCGCGCCTCTGCGGGGCGTGTGGGGCCGTCAATAGCGACCTCACGCTCTCCGACCGCGTGTGGACATGTGACTGTGGCGCCACTCACGACCGCGACCTCAATGCCGCACGCAATATTCGTGACCAGGGCCTTGCCCTCCTGCTGGCCGGTGGTTCAACGGACAGCCAAAACGCCCCTGGAGAGCTGGTAAGCCCCGCCACGCGCGGGCACGGCTCGGTGAAGGGGGAAGCCGCACCGCTTGCGGTGCGGTAGTTCACTTCATCGCGGCATGGTCGATCGTCACCGGGGCCCTCGAGATCGCGGCGGCGATCCGGCTGCGGCGGAAGATCGAGGGCGAGTGGGTGCTGGCCCTGGCCGGCTTCGCCTCGATGATCTTCGGCATCCTCCTGGCTATCTTCCCCGGCCCCGGCGCCCTCGCCCTGGTCTGGATCATCGGCACCTACGCCCTCTTCTTCGGCTTCCTGATGCTCTTCTTCGCCTTCCGGCTGCGCGGCTGGCGCGAGCGGGAGGGCCGCGAGGCTGCGAGCGCCGCATAGGGGGACTGCCATACTCCCGCTCAAAGACACTGTCCCAGCCCGCTCGTTCCCATTCGTCAACTGGATCCTGATCGCCGTGAGCATCGAGGTGGATGTGGAGTACATCCCCGCGCCACACTCGCGGGATCTGGAGAAGCGGCCCGCCCGCGCCCGCAGCGAGCGCACCTGAGCCGGCCCGCCCACTGCCCCATGTGGCCCGCGCCCGCATCGCCAGGTGGCTGATGTGGCGGCAGGCGCCTCCCGCTATGCTGAGGGCACGTAGGAGGTACCGAGATGCAGATTCAAACCGCTTGGTGACAGGGTGGTGGTGAGGCCCAAGCCCAAGGAGGAGCGCACCAAAGGCGGCATCTTCCTGCCCGACACCGCCGCCAAAGAGCGCCCCATGGAGGGCGAGGTCATGGCCATCGGCCCAGGGCGGCGCACCGACGACGGCAAGCTCGTGCCAATGAGCGTAAGCCCAGGCGAGCAGGTGATCTTCGCGAAGTACGCCGGCACCGAGTTCGAGCTCGATGAGGGCGAGTTCCTGATTCTCCAGGAGAAGGACATCCTGGGCGTGGTTGTGGAGGAGGCGTAGCCATGGCAAAGCAGCTGGCCTTCGATGAGCGCGCACGCGAGGCCCTCAAGCAGGGTGTGGACACCCTGGCCCAGGCCGTGAAGACGACCCTCGGCCCGCGCGGGCGCAACGTGGCCCTCGACAAGAAGTGGGGCGCCCCCGCGGTCACCCACGACGGTGTAACTGTCGCCAAGGAGATCGAGCTCAAGGACCCCTTCCAGAACATGGGCGTGCAGCTGCTCAAGCAGGCCGCCAGCAAGACCAACGACGTGGCCGGCGACGGCACCACCACCGCCACCGTCCTCGCCCAGGCGATCGTCCACGAGGGCCTGAAGCTGGTGGCCGCCGGCGCCAACCCCATGCTGCTCAAGCGCGGCCTCGACAAGGGCAACCAGGTCCTTGTCGCCGCCATCCGCGAGCAGGCCATCCCCGTGAAGGGCCGCGACGAGATTCGCCAGGTGGCGACCGTCTCCTCGCAAGATTCCGAGATCGGCGAGCTGCTGGCAACGGTGATGGACAGGATCGGCCGCAACGGCGTGATCAGCGTCGAGGAGGGCCGCGGCACCGCCCTCGAGCATGAGCTCGTCGAGGGCATGCAGTTCGACCGCGGCTACATCTCGCCGTACTTTGTCACCGACAACCAGCATATGGTGGCCGAGCTTCACGACCCGCTGATCCTGATCACCGACCGCAAGATCTCCGCGATCGGCGACCTGCTGCCGCTGCTGGAGAAGGTGCTCGGCTCGGGCAAGAAGGATCTGGTGATCATCGCCGAGGATGTGGACGGCGAGGCGCTCGCCACCCTGGTGGTCAACAAGCTGCGCGGCACGATCAACGCCCTGGCTGTCAAGGTGCCGGGCTTCGGCGACAGGCGCAAGGCCATGCTCGAGGATATCGCCGTGCTCACCGGCGGCACGGTGATCTCTGAGGAGGTGGGCCGCAAGCTCGATAGCGCCACGACCGAGGACCTCGGCCGCGCCCGCCTGGAGAAGTCCGATAAGGACAACACGCTGATCGTCGAGGGCGCCGGCGAACCCGAGACGATCAAGGCTCGTATCCAGCAGCTGCGCCAGCAGGTTGCGACCACCACCAGCGACTTCGACCGCGAGAAGCTCCAGGAGCGCCTCGCCAAGCTCGTCGGCGGCGTGGCCGTGATCAAGGTGGGCGCGCCCACCGAGCCGGAGATGAAGGAGAGCAAGGCTCGCGTCGAGGACGCCCTGCACGCCACCCGCGCGGCCGTCGAGGAAGGCATCGTGCCGGGCGGCGGCGTGGCGCTGCTGAATGTGCTGCCCGCCCTCAACAACACGAAGACCGAGTTCGATGAGGAGCGCATGGCCCTGAAGATGCTCACGCGCGCCCTCGAGGAGCCGATGCGCCAGCTTGCCAACAACGCGGGCGAGGACGGCCCGGTGGTCGTCGAGCATGTGCGCAGCGCCCAGCGCCAGCACGGGAGCAGCAGCTACGGCTACGACGTGATGAGCGGGAAGTATGTCGATCTAATCGAGGCCGGGATCATCGACCCGGCCAAGGTGACCCGCACGGCCCTGGAGAATGCGGTGAGCGTCGCGGGCATGATCCTCACCACTGAGGCCCTGATCGCCGACGAGCCCGAGCCCAAGAGCAACGGGGCGGCGCCGCCGCCGGAGATGCCGTACTAGAACTGAAGCAGAGGAGGCACAGCCATGACCGAGCTCGTTCGCTGGAACCCCTTCGAGGAGATGACAAGCCTGCACGACGCGATGAACCAGCTGGTCGCCGAGAGCTTTGTGCGGCCCCGTGGCAGCTCCAACGCCATGCAGCCCGCCGTGGACCTCTACGAGACGGACGGTGAGTACGTGCTCAAGGTGTCAGCGCCGGGCCTCAAGCCCGACAACTTCGAGATCACCGCCCAGCAGAACGTGCTGACGATCCAGGGCCACACCCAGGAGGAGCAGCAGGAGGAGGGCGCACGCTACCACGTGCGCGAGCAGCGCTTCGGCGAGTTCCTGCGCACGGTCCGCTTCCCGACCCCGATCGACGCCGAGCGGATCCAGGCGAGCCTGTCCAACGGCATCCTCACCATCCGCGTGCCCAAGTCCGAGGCGGCAAAGCCCAGGCGGATCAGCGTCCAGGCGCAGTAGCGCCGGCGTGCGGGGGGCCTGCGGGGCGGCCCGGTTACGCATCATCCGGTCGAGCAGTGCTGCGGCCTCGAAACCGATCCTCGCGGTGTCCGGCTCGACGCTCGAGAGCGGCGGGTCGGACAGTTCA
>JAAXUL010000234.1 GCA_013336035.1 Chloroflexales bacterium | reverse complement strand
CCATCAGAGAAGGTGATTACCTCGCCTCGGGAGGGGCTCTGCCCGAGGTGGCCGCAGATACTTGCCGTCAGACGCCTGCTCCTGCTCCCGGCGAAGATTAAAGTGTTTTCGAGGCTCATAGCTCACCCACGATGAAGAGGCAACGTCGCGGGGGATAGTATAGCATGGGGGGCGGCGTGGCCATTCAGCGGCCATCCGCTCGCACAGCGTGGCGCGCCGCGCTTAAAGCAGCGGTGGTCGGGCGGCAGGGCAAGACAAGGGTGTCGGAGAGTGGCTCAGCCTAGCGCGCTCGTCGCGCCGCGGGGGCTCTATGCGCCCAGGAAGTTCTGCAGGATGCCTTTGCCGCCCTCGGTCATGATCGACTCGGGGTGGAACTGCACCCCCTCGATGGGGTGGTGCCTGTGGCGCAGGCCCATGATCAGGCCATCCTCGGTCCAGGCGGTCACCTCGAGCTCGTCGGGCAGGTCATCGCGGCGCACGATCAGCGAGTGGTAGCGCGTGGCCTGGAATGGGTCGGGCAGGCCGGCGAAGACGCCCCGGCCCTGGTGGTGGATCGCCGAGAGCTTGCCGTGCATAATCTGGGGCGCGCGCACCACGGCGCCCCCGAAGGCCGCACCCAGGGCCTGGTGGCCAAGGCAGACCCCCAGGGTCGGCACGTGGGGGCCTAGCTCCTGGATGATCCCGATGCTGATGCCGGCCTCGGCGGGCGTGCAGGGGCCCGGGCTCACCACGATGCGCGCGGGCCGCATAGCCGCCGCCTCGGCCACGGTGATCTTATCGTTGCGCCGTACCTCTACCATAGCGCCTAGCTCGCTAAGGTACTGGAAGAGGTTGTAGGTGAACGAGTCGTAATTGTCGATCAGCAGGACACGCATTGGCCGCTCCTTCCGTCATCAGCGCTCTGGCCGCAGTATAGCTGGGGGCGGGCTGGCGCGCAAATGTGCGGGCAGGTAGCGAGACGTTCACGCGGCGCGGCGATCTTGTTACGGTGGCGTGCCCCGGGCGTGCCATACTGCCCCCATGGGCCGACATCGAGCCATTCGCCCGCCGCCAAGCCGCCGTCGCAGATCTGGCCGCGCCACTGAGCGCAACCCCGAGACCGTAAGTGAGCGCAGATGGGCCGAGCTGGCCCTTAGCGAGAGCGAAGAGCGCTACCGACGCCTTTTCGAGGCCAGCCTCGACGCTATTGTCCTGACGGACGACAGCGGCATCTACCTCGACGCTAACGAGGCGGCTGCCGCCCTCTTTGGCATTCCCCGCAAGCGGCTGATCGGTATGAGCGCCGACGACCTGCGGCTCGACGCCGGCCCCGAAGTCGCCGAGCGCCACCAGAGCTACCTCGCGAGCGGGCGCGACGCCGGCGAGTTCCCCTTCCGCCGGCCTGATGGCAGCCCGCGTATCGCCCAGTACACCGCGGTGCGCCTGGGGCCGAACCTCCACCAGAGCATTATTCGCGATATCACCGCCGAGCGCGAGGCCGGCTCGCGTCTGCGCGCCTCTCTCGCCGAGAAAGAGGTCCTGCTCAAGGAGATCCACCACCGGGTGAAGAACAACCTGCAGGTGATCGCCTCGATGCTGCGCCTCCAGAGCGAGCAGATCGCCGATGCGCGCGTGCGAGACCTGTTCCTCGAGAGCCAGCGGCGCGTGCGGGCGATGGCCCTTGTGCACGAGCGGCTCTACCAGGCGCCCGACCTGGCCCGGATCGACCTGGGGGCCTATGTGCGCACCCTGGTGGCCGACCTGCTGCGCGCCTACAGGGTCGTCGCCGGCAATGTGGCTGTCCGCACCGAGGTCAACGTGCCTGGCATCGATGTAGACCAGGCTATGGCCCTGGGGCTGATCCTCAACGAGCTGATCGTCAACTGCCTCAAGCACGCCTTTCCGCCCGGCCAGCCCGGCTCGATCATGATCGGCGGCTCGCGTGGCCCCTCCGGCGCGCTCATCCTGAGCGTGCGCGACGATGGCGCCGGGTTGCCGGCGGACCTCGACCCGGCCCGCAGCCCCTCGATGGGCCTGCAGATCGTGAACGCCCTGGCCGCCCAGGTCGGCGGCACGCTCTCGTGGCGCCGTAGCCCCGGCACCGCCGTGACGCTAATCGTGCCGGATCGCACCACCTAGGGCCGCCCTTAGCGGAGAAATTCCCACGGCGGCGGCTGGCGCAGCAGGCGCTCCTGGTCAGCGGTGCGCACGCGGCTGAGCAAGAGCTGGCGCAGCTCGGGGTCGTCGAAGGCGCGGGCGAGGCACGCCACACTGTCGTTGTCGGTTGCGCGGGCCAGGTGGTACGAGGGATGGTGCTGCTCGGCGCCGCGGTAGAGCAGGCCGGCCTCGGCCAGCTCGCTCAGGGCGCTCTGCACCTCCCACGGCGGCTCCTTGAGCCACTCGCTGAGACTGGCGGCGTCGTGGCGCAGCTGCCCGTGCTGGTGGAGCACCAGCAGCAGGTGGAGCTTGAGGGGGCGGTCGATGCGCCCAGGGGCGATCAGGCTCATACACGCCGGCGAGAGGCGCGTGACCTGGCTGGCTGGGCGCTGCTCGCGATTATGGGATGGGGCGTGGTACGGGGTAGGGTGTGGTTCGGGGTAGGGCGTGGGCTGCGCCTGTGGGCTCGCGGCGATTGGTGCGGGCTGCTCCCATAGGATCATCACGGCCCCGGTGAGCCCAACAGGGCCGGGCGCTGGCGCTGTGCCTATCAGCACCGGGCGGGTCGGCATGCCCGGCAGGCACAGGTCGAGTGGGCGGGGGCGCGGCGACACCGCTGCCCCGAGGAGGGCTTCGAGGGCGGGCGGCGGCACCAGCGCGCCGGTGTACGGGTCGCGCAATGGCACGAGCGCCGCCACGGGCCGCCCGAGCGCACTCTGGCGGTCCTGCTGGATCAGCGCCGCGGCGTGGGGGTTGAGGTAGGTCACCAGCCCGTTGGCGTCTACGGCGATTACGGCGTCCCCCGAGCCGTCGAGGACTGCGCTGAGCAGCTCGGCCCGCGTGTTGGTCTGCCGGTCGCGGCTGTGGCGCTCGACGGCCATCGTGATCGAGGCGATCAGGGTTGACTCGTCAAAGGGTTTGACCAGATAGCCGTAGGGGGCCGTGGTGCGGGCGCGCAGCAGGGTGTCGTCGTCGGCGAAGGCCGTGAGGTAGATCACCGGAACGCTATGGTGGGTCAGGATCTGGGCCGCCGCTGTGATCCCGTCCATCTCGCCGCGCAGGCGGATATCCATCAGGACCAGGTCGGGGCGCAGGCTGAGTGCCTGGCTGACTGCCTCGCCGCCGCTTGCCGCTACCGCCGCCACATCGTAGCCGTGGCTGGTTAGCAGGGCCCGCGCATCCATAGCGACAAGAAGCTCATCTTCGACGATCAGAACGCTGGTCATCGTGCCTCCGCCCATTACATTGAATTTGGGGATGTGCTTGAGCCTGAGGCGAGACAAAAGAACCGTGCCTTAGCTGTGCAGTATAACTCCTGCCCCGCCTGTACGCTGTGAAGAAATCTCAACGAAGCGCGGGCGCGCTCATAGACGCTCTAATTCCACTCGTTCGCTGCGCATGGTGCGCGCTATCAGCTGTCCATCAGGCTCGAGTCATCGTTTGGTCATGCCGGCCGGCGTGAACTACGAGCCTGCATCGTTATGATGGATAGGTTCACGCCATTGTCCGCGCCCATGGAGGTTCGCCGTGCTTCTCTCTCCCCGCCGTTTGCTCGCCCCTCTGGCTGTGGTCGCTCTGCTGCTGGGTCTGGCAGCGAGTAGGGCTGACGCTATAGCTAGCGCTGACCCAGCGACAGGCATACCTGACCAGGCGGTCCTTGTCACTGCGACAGACGTGCCCGCAGCTGACGCCGGCATACTCGCCACAGCCGATGCCGGCTACCTCTCGCCCGTAACCGAGGCCCCGCACCCTTTTACGCATGTGCTGCTACGCTGGGAGGCCTCCGAGCCTGCCAGCGAAACGCTCATGCTCGAGCTGCGGGCCAGCCTCGACGGCGTCGCCTGGACAGACTGGGGCACCGTGGCCGAGAACCCCGACCTCTGGATGCCCGCGGACGGCGAGCTGATGCACTGGGGCCAGGAGATCTACGCGGGCGAGGGGATGCGCTTCTGGCAGGTGCGCGCCCAGCTTGCGCCCGCGCCCGATGGGCGACTGCCCGAGCTACACCGGGTCGATGTGAACACCGTGGACGCACGCTTCGGGCCGGCGAGCCCGAGCCCCGACGAGGGCGCCCAGCTGGCGGCGGTGGGCAAGCCGCCGGTCGTCAGCCGCACAGGCTGGGGCAGCCCCGACGGCCAGGGCAGTCGGGTCAGCCCGGTCTACTACCCGGTCAAGCACATGGTCGTGCACCACACGGCCGACTCGAACAGCCTGAGCGGCGGACAGAGCTGGTCCGACCGCGTGCGGGCGATCTGGTCCTTTCACACCTTTACGCGCGGCTGGGGCGATATCGGCTACAACTATCTGGTTGACCCCGACGGGGTGATCTACGAGGGCCGGGCCGGCGGCGACGACGCTGTGGCCTTCCACGACACCGCAAACTATGGCTCGATGGGCGTCGTGCTGATCGGCACCTATGCCAGCGTGGACCCACGGCCCGCGGCGGTCAACAGCCTGGTCGAGCTGCTGGCCTGGAAGGCCGGGCAGAAGGGCATCGACCCTCTAGGGCGCTCGTTCTACTACGGCTGCGCGCACAGCAGCTACTGCAACCCCTACAATGCGGGCGGCATCGTCGAGAATATCGCGGGCCACCGCCAGGTGACGCCCGGACACACCACCTGCCCCGGCGACCGGCTGCTCAATCTGCTGCCCGGGGTGCGCCAGCAGGTGCAGAGCCGCCTGAGCGGTGGCACGCCGATCGATAACGGCGACCTGCTGATCGACGAGCGCGAGACTAGCTTCGAGCGCAGCTCTGCCCAGTGGTACGAGTGGCCCTGCGGCTATGGCGGCAACACCTTCTACACCTTCGGCACCGACGATCCCGCCGAGAGCGCCAACCGCGGCCTGTGGAAGCCCACTATTGGTGAGGCTGGACGCTACCAGGTGCTCGCCCATATCCCCCAGGGCTGCGGCCTTGGGCAGGCCACCAGCCACGCTGTCTACAAAATCCACGCCGCCGACAGAGTCTACGAGGTGACGCTGAACCAGAATACGGGCGACGAGTGGGTCGCGCTCGGCACCTACCAGTTCAGCGCTGGTCAGGGCGGCTACGTCGAGCTGAGCGACCTGACGGGAGAGCGGCTGATCGACCAGCGGGTGGTCTACTTCGACAGCGTGCGCTGGGTGAAGGAGGATCCTGCGGCGGCGCGCCTCGACCTGCTGGGTGTGCGCTATGACCGACAGCAGGTGCCGGCGGGCCAGCTCTTGAAGGTGACCTTCACGGTGAGGAACAGCGGCAGCGTGGCCATCGAGGGCCAGGCCCCCGAGGCAGCGCGTCGCCCTGATATAGGGGCCAGCTTCGATCTGGGCGATAGCTACGTCTATGACGAGGCCGAGTGCTTCCTTGGCGCCGCGGGCCAGTCTTACCCGGCCTACCCCAAAGAAGCCGGGCGCTTCCGCGTGCTGCTGGGGCCAGTCGACGCCGCACGCCAGCCATCCTGCGCTGGAGGGACGGGCGGCTACCCGTGGCGCTGGGGTATCAATGGGGTGCTTAACCCGGGTGAGACCCGCGATGTAGTGGGCTATGTGCTGCTGCGAGCCGCTGGCCCCATCGCGGTGCAGGCGGGCGCCATCAGCGAGTATGTCGACTATATGGCCCTCGGCGTGGGCGCCACGACGATCACGGTGATGGATGAGCCGCAGCCCCCGGCGCCTGTGGCCTACGACGAGGGGCTGCGGCCGCTGGCCAGCGTCTACAGGCTGGGCGAGGTGCCCGATAACCTGCTGTCCCGTACCAGTGACGCGACGGCCGTGACTAGGGGCGCCTATGTCGGTAGCTTTGTCTGGTCGGGCGAGCCTCGCGATTGGGGCGAGGGCGGCCCTCTGGCGGCGGCCCCCGATCTGACCGACCGCTTCGTGATCGAGCAGGCCCGCAGTTTTGTGGCCCCGACCAGCGGGATATACACCTTCCAGATCAGCAGCGACGACGGGGCCTGGCTGTGGGTGGACGGCAGGCTTGTGGTGAGCAACCCGGGCCTGCACGACGCATCGATGCCGGTCACAGGGACGGTCACGCTGACGGCTGGCCGCCACGCCCTTGCCTTCAAAATGTTTGAGCGAAGCGGGGGCGCCGCCGCGAGCTACAGCCTGCGGGGGCCGGGCGAGGAGTCCTTCGGTCCCGTGGTCGATGGGCTCGTGGTGGGCGCGAGCGAGCGCCTGGGCTCCACGTTCAAGCGCCTCGACGGCCTGACCCTGGCGGCCGACGACCTGGGCGGCGGTGGGGTGGCACGCATAAAGGTGGCGATAAACGGCGGGGCGTGGCAGACCATCGCCGGCCCTGTGGCGTCCCTGGGCGGGCTGGCAGAAGGCGTCAACACGGTGCGCTACATCGCGGTGGATGTCGCAGGCAACGAGTCGGCAGAGCGCACAATCCGCGTCACCATTGACCCTAACATGAGCGTCAACAAGGCACACCTGCCGGCGCTGATGCGCTGATGCCCCGGCAAGCCGCTTGCTTAGCTGTGGAGCGCGCTCTACCGCTGCTTAAAGATCGACAGGTGCAGCTGTGTCTCGTGGCCGCAAGAGGTGCAGGCTGTGCCGGTGAGGCCGGTGAGGCGGGTGACGCCATTAGTGCGGGTGATCAGGGTCTGGTGGCAGATAGGGCAGCGGGTCTGCTGGTTGGGCTCGGCGCCGTAGATATAGTGGAGGCCGAGCTCGTGGCCGAGGCGCCGGGCGCGCATCGTCGAGGACGCGGTCTCGCTGCCGGCGTCGCCGGGCAGGACGTGCCACGGCGTGTGCTCGCCAAGGGCCTCTTTGATCCAGCTAATCATAGCCCGCAGCTCCTCGGGGTCGTCGTTCACCCCGTGGTGGACGCGGGTAGTCACCTCGACGTGGCAGCCCCAGCGGCTGATGGCCCGCTCGGCGATGGCGAGGACGCCGCGCCAATCGGGCAAGCCGCCCAGGCGGGCGTAGCTGGTCTCGCTAAAGCCTCGCAGGTCGAGGCTCAGGCCGTCGAGGTAGTGGCCGATCTGGTCCAGGGCCTCCTCGGTCATAGCGCCGGTCGTGGCTATGGCCGTGTAGCGGCTGGCGGCGCGGCTCAGCTGAAGCAGGCCGCGTACGTACTCGTGGTTTACCGCGGGCTCGCCGTAGGCCCAGATCACACCGCGGCACAGGCGCTCGAGGGCGAAATTGGCGGCACGGTCGGCGTCGAGCCGGCGCCGCTTCGTGGGGTCTTCGGGGATGCTGCCGTAGGGGCCCCGGCCCTGGTCTGCCACGGTGGCGTACCCCCAGCCCCCGATGGCCAGCGCCAACGAGTCGGGGAAGAAGTGCCAGAGGCGGTGGTCCTCGATCGGGCCGATGGAGGCGCCGGCGATCAGGCCGTGGTTGAGCAGGGTCAGGCCCGTATCGGCGCCGACCCGCACCAGGCAGCGACCTATCTCGCCCGGGGCCAGGGCGCAGCGCCACTGGCATGCACGGCACACCGTCGTGACACCATTACCGGATGCAACCAGATCGGCAAGCTCTATATCGTTCAACATGAACGCTCCTGAGTTCTACGGTGCCTAGCGTTTTGGACACCCGTCGAGTATAATGCGGTGGAGCTTTTAGGTGGGAATAGTTCTCCCCGAACAGATGTCTCTGCTCTAGGGTATAGTATACGCGCAGTGCGCGACAACGCCGCAGCGCACGCCCGAGAACCAAATGAATGAGTCACCTCTGCGGCCAGGTTTCGGCGCAGATTCCTCCGAGCCTGCCGTCCCCAACACCTCTCGTACCGAAGCCTCGCAGTGGGAGCCTGAGCCTGACGGCGTTCGTCCGGCCGAGGGCACTCTGCGTGTGCGTAGCGTGGTGCGCGAGCTACTCGAGACCGCGCTCTTCATCCTACTGGTTTTCTTCATTGTGCGCGGGATAGTGCAGAACTTCAAGATCGAGGGCTCGAGCATGGAGCCCACCCTGCACACTGGCCAGTATATCCTTGTCAATAAGCTGGTCTACTTCCACTTCGATCTCAACGCGCCCCTACGCCTGATGCCCGGCCAGGAGGATCTGCCCCAGCGGATTATCTATCCCTTCCACCAGCCCCAGCGAGGCGATATCGTGGTCTTCGAGTACCCCCGCGATGTGTCGAAGGACTATATCAAGCGGGTGATTGGCCTGCCCGGCGATCAGGTAGAGATCCGCGACGGGCAGGTCTTTGTGAATGGCCAGCAGATCGACCAGCCGTTCCTAGAGGGCGCTATGACCTACTGCGTGGCCGGCTACGCCTGCCAGGGCGGCGCGGTGAGCGTCCCCGAGGGCCAGATCTTTGTGATGGGCGACAACCGTGCCAACTCTAGCGACTCGCGCGAGTGGGGGCCGCTGCCGCTCGACCGCGTCGTCGGCCAGGCCTGGCTGATCTACTACCCTGTCTCAGACTGGGGCCTCGTCCCACACCATAAGTACTCCGAGCTGTCGACGGTCGGCAGTCTCCAGCCTTGATGCTCAGGCGGACCGGCCACGCCCGCCGGCCGCACCCTAGCTATGCACGTCGCAATCAATGCGCACCTCCTGGCTCACACGCGCTCGTTCCGCCGGGCCGGCGTCTCGCACTATATCGAGCAGGTGCTCGTCCACCTTGGCCAGCTCGATCACGCGAACCGCTATAGCGTCTACACCACCCGCGGCCTCGACAATCGCGCCCTGGGCCTGCCGTCGAACTTCCGCGTGCTGCCAAGCCGCCTGCCGACGATCAACCCCAGAGTCCGCATCCCCTGGGAGCAGATGCTGGCCCCGCTGCTGCTCCGGCGGATTGGGGCTGATCTCTTTCACGGGGTGCTGAACGTGATCCCGCTGGCCTGCCCCGTGCCCGGGGTGGTCACGGTGCATGACCTGGCGTTCATCCGCTTTCCCCAGACCTTCCGGGCCTATAACCGCACCTACCTCGACTTCGCCACGCGTTTGAGCGCCCGTCGCGCCACCCGCATCCTGGCCGTCTCGGAGCACACGAAGCGCGAGGTCGTGGGCATTTTGGGTGTGCCCGCCGAGCGGGTCGTCGTGACGCCCAACGCCGCCCGCGCGCACTTTCGCCCGCCCGAGCCGGCGGCGCTGGCGGCCTTCCGGGCGGCGAAGGGCCTGCCCGAGCGCTTTGTGTTCTATGTGGGCACGCTCGAGCCGCGCAAGAATCTGACCACCCTGCTTGAGGCCTACGCCGAGGTGGCCCGCCGTCACGACGTGCCTCTGCTGGTGGGCGGCGGCAAGGGCTGGCTCTACGACGCCGTCTTCAAGCGGCTGGAGGAGCTGGGCCTGCGCGAGCGGGTGCGCTTCGTCGGCTATATCGAGGAGGACGAGCTGCCCCTCTGGTACGCGGCGGCGACGGTCTTCGTCTTCCCGTCGATCTACGAGGGCTTCGGCATGCCGCCCCTCGAGGCGATGGCCTGTGGCACCCCCGTGGTCACCTCGAACAGCTCGAGCCTGCCCGAGGTGGTGGGCGAGGCCGGGCTGATGGTCTCGCCCTACGACCCGGCCGCTTTCGCCGAGGCGATCGACCGGGTGCTCGGCGATGCCGATCTGCGCCACGAGCTGCGGGCGCGGGGCCTGGCGCGGGCCCGCAGCTTCGACTGGCGCGTCACCGCCGAGCGCACCCTGGCGGCCTATGAGGCCGCGGCGGGCGGGCGCTGACCTCCCTGGTTGACTCCAGTAGGCGCTCGGGTATAATGCTTGTGCATCTACAATATAAC
>JAAXUL010000233.1 GCA_013336035.1 Chloroflexales bacterium | reverse complement strand
GCGATCCCACGGCCCACGATGTCGGGCGCGGCGCCGTGCACGGGCTCGAACAGGCCCCGGCCCTCGCCGAGGTTGGCCGAGGCGGCCAGGCCCAGCCCGCCGCCGTGGATGCAAGCCACATCCGAGAGGATGTCGCCGAAGAGGTTGGTCGTCACCATCACATCGAAGCGCCCCGGCGCCTGGGCGACACGCATGGCCGCCACGTCCACCAGCAGCTCCTCGACCGTCACGTCGGGGTAGTCGCGGGCCACCGCCAGGGCCGCCTCGCGGAAGAGCCCGTCGCTCACCCGCAGGACATTGGCCTTGTGCACGACCGTCACCCGCCCGGGGCGGCCGAGGTCCGCCGCGCGGCGCCGGGCCAGCTCGAAGGCCGCCCGAACGATGCGCGTGCTGGCCCGGCGCGTGATCACGCGCTCGGCGATGGCGGTGTCGCCGCCGTCCTCCAGGCGCTCGCGCCCCGCGTAGAGGCCCTCGGTGTTCTCGCGCACGATCACCAGGTCGACGCCGGGGCCCTGGGTCGGCCTGAGGTTAGCGTATAGGTCGAGCTCGCGGCGCAGCCGCACGATCGGGCTGCTGTAGCCGGGCACCTGGTGGCTGGGCGAGGCCACGGCCCCGAAGAGCACCGCGTCGGCGGCGCGGGCCGCCGCCAGGGTCGCCTCGGGCAGGGCCGTGCCGTGGCGCTGGAAGGTGGCCCAGCCCGCCTCGGCCTCGGCCAGCTCGGCGTCGGGCGCCAGGGCCAGCAGCACCCGGGTCGCCGCCCCGATCACCTCGGGGCCGATCCCGTCGCCCGGGATAACGCAGACGCGCATCACGCCGCCTCCCCGGGGAAGCGCCCGTGGGCCCGGTAGAACGGCACGATCCCGCCGGCCGCCCACACCTCGCGCAGGAAGGCCGGGGGCGGGGGCAGCTGGATGCTCCGGCCATCGTCGGTCTGGATCAGGCCCGCCACCAGGCTCAGCTCGATCTCCTGGCCGTCGCGCAGCTCGCCGGTCAGGTCGGCGGTGAAGCAGGGGATGCCCAGGTTCAGGGCGTTGCGGAAGAAGATGCGGGCGAAGAGCGGCGCGACGATGGCGCCCACGCCGACCATGCGCAGGGCCAGGGGCGCGTACTCGCGCGAGCTGCCGCAGCCGAAGTTGTTGCCCGCCACGATCACATCGCCGGGCCGTACGCTGCCGGCAAAGTCGGGCCGGTGCTCGACAAACGGGTACTTGCGCAGGTCGTCCTCATTCTTCAGCATGTACGGCGCGTAGCGCCCGGGGACGATCTGGTCGGTGTTGACATCCTGGCCGAAGATCCATACACGGGCCATCACAGCACCTCCTGGGGGTGGGTAATATAGCCGGTCAGCGCCGTCGCGGCCGCCACCTCGGGCGAGGCCAGGTAGATATTCGCCTCGGGGCTGCCCATGCGCCCGCGGAAGTTGCGGTTGCCGGTGAAGAGGCAGACCTCGTCGGGCGCCAGCACGCCCATGTGGCGGCCGATGCAGGCCCCGCACCCCGGCGTCCCGATCGTCGCCCCTGACGAGAGCAGCGTCGCGAGGGTGCCGTCCTCGGCGGCCCGCTGCAGGGCCTGGGCGCTGGCCGGCACCACCAGCATGCGCACGCCGGGGGCCAGGCGCCGCCCGCGCAGGATGCGCGCCGCCGCCGCCATATCCTCGTAGTGGCCGTTGGTGCAGGTGCCCAGATAGACCACATCCACCGCCACCCGGCCCAGGGCCCCCAGGTCGGTCACATTGTCGACTGTGTGCGGCGCGGCCACCTGGGGCTCGAGCGTGGCCAGGTCGACCTCGACCACCCGGCTGTAGCTCGCCCCCTCCTGCACGCCCAGCCAGGCGGGGACATCGATCGCGCGGCCGCCCGCTGTCAGCGTCCCGCTGGCGCTCGTCGGCGGCACCATGCCGGCCTTGGCGCCCACCTCGATCGAGAGCGTCGCGAGGGTCATGCGCTCCATCACGCTGAGGGCCTCGAGGCCGTGCCACTCGACGGCGGCGTAGGTCGCGCCGTCGGCGCGCAGCTCGCGGGCGGCGCGCAGGCCCAGGTCCTTCGCGCTGACGCCCGGGCGAAACGCCCCCTGGGCGCGCACCAGCACCGTCTCGGGCACGCGGAACCACGTGCGGCCCGTGGCGGCCGCCAGGGCGATATCGGTCGTGCCCATGCCCGAGCCGAAGGCCGCCACGCAGCCGTAGGCCGTCGAGTGGCTGTCGCTGCCCACGATCACCATGCCGGGGCGGGCCATGCCCTCCTCGACCAGCACCGGGTGCGAGATACCGCGGCCCACATCGAAGAGGTTCGCGATGCCCTGGGCCCGCGCCCAGCGCCGCACCTCGGCCTGCTTCTCGGCCGTCTGCACGCTCGCGGCCGGGGCGACGTGGTCGATCACCACCGCGACGCGGGCGGGGTCCCACACCCGCTCGGCGCCAAGCTCCTCGTGCAGCACCCTGATGATGCTCGGCGACAGGCTGTCGTGCATCATCACCAGGTCCACATTGACCGTCACCACCTCGCCCGCCGCCACGCTGCGGCCAGCCGCCCGGGAGAGGATCTGCTCGCTTAGGGTCTGTGCCATCGCCTGTTCCTTACTCCGCATACTCATAGAGGATATCGTCAACCATCGCGCCGTCCAGCTCGTGCTCATCGCCGAAGGCCTTGATGCGGGCGGCGGCCTGGCGGGCGGCGGCCTCGCTCAGATAGATGCCAAGCTCGCGGGCGCGCTCGGCCACGGCGTGCCAGCCGACCAGCCGGTGGGCCACGGCCACCGTGCGGGACCGACCAAACGCCGCCGGGTCGAGGACCTCGTAGCTGCGCGGGTCGTTGAGCACCGCATTGGTGTGCATGCCGGCCTTGTGGTGCCAGGCGTAGGGGCTCGAGATCGGCGCGTCGAAGGGGATGGGCACGCCCACTATCTCGGCCACCATGCCGTCGATCTGGGGCAGCATGGCCAGGTCGTAGCGGGCCACCAGGGCCTGGTCGAGGGTCGCCAGGCGGGCGACCATCCCGCCCAGCGAGGCGATACCGTTGCGCTCGCCGATGCCCAGGACGGTCACATCGATGTGGGTCGCCCCGCCCTCGAGGGCGCAGAAGGCGTTGGCGACGGCGCAGCCAGCGTCGTTGTGGCCGTGAAACTCGATATCGCAGCGCACGGCGGCCCGCACCTGGGCGACGGTGTCGTAGACCTGGCGCGGCGTGGCGATGCCGACCGTGTCGGCCAGGCCGATCCGGTGCACGCCCAGGGCGTCGACGCTACTGTAGATGCGGAGCAGGTCTGCGAGGTCGGTGCGGAAGGTGTCCTCGGCCGAGAAGCGGATGTCGACCGCGTGGCCCTTGAGGTAGGCGATCACCGCGGCGGCCTCCTCGACGATCTGGTCGAGGCTGCGGCCGTGGCTGGCCTGGCGCAGCTGGGCCGAGGTGGCGTAGAGCATGTTCACGCCCTGGGCCCCGCACTCGACGGCGAGGCGGACATCGTCGAGGTGGCAGCGGACGTGGGTGACGATGCGCGAGCGGAGGCCGCGGCGGGCGATCGTCTCGAGATCGCGGGCGCTCTGCGGCGAGGCGGCGGGCGAGGTCAGCTCGATGTACTCGACCCCGAAGGCGTCAAGGGCCTCGGCGATAGCGAGGCGCTGGGCGCTGCTGAAGCGAGCGGTGGCGAACTGCTCGCCCTCGCGCAGGGTCGTATCGACCAGGGCCATGCGCTCAAACGTCGGCATAGGGCGTTCGTCCTTGTCTGACTTGACAGGCCCCAAACAGCTCGGGGCGGCAGTGACGCGGCGTATAGGCGACGCGCGTGGGCTTCGGGCTCGTCCGTCTCATCGGCTGCTCCTCCGTGGCGGGCACACAGAAGGCCCGGCTCACCACCTGGTCTGGTGAGCCGGGCCTACACTCGAACCTCGCGTGCAAGCAGTGCTAACCAGACCTTGCGGTCGGCTTCTTCACGCGCTTGAACTGCTTTGAGGGGTGACTATGCATCTGGCTTGCTTGTCTCTCGTCAACTTCGCGCAGAGCATAACACGGTTTCCCCCGGGCGTCAATTGGCCCCTTGGCCCAGGGCCGCTCGCGCCAGATCGGGCCTGTTGGTGATGATCCCGCTTGCCCCCGCGGCCGCCAGCTCGCGCATGCGCTCCGGGCTGTCCACCGTCCATACGTGCACCTGGTAGCCGGCGCGGCGCACCAGCGGGATCACCCTGTCTAGCAGGGGCAGCTCGGCGTATGGGTGCCAGGCCGTCGCCTCTACTGAGCGCAGGGCGAAGAAGGGCCACAGCTCGCGGGCCCGCACGTCGGGGCGGCGCGTGTCGGTGCCCATCAGGTAGGCGCGGCGCACCTCGGGCGCCGCCGCGCGCAGCTCGCGCAGGGCCGCCGCGACGAATGACGAGACGAGCACCTGCTCGACCACGCCGAACTCGCGCAGCAGGGCCGCGCAGCGCGCACCTATGCCCGCCGTCTTCAGCTCGATGTTCAGGGCGATCCCAGTCCTGGCGGCAAAGGCTAGGGCCTCCTCCAGGGCTGGCACCCGCTCGCCTCTGATATCGAGCCGCCCGAGCTCGGCCAGGGTGCAGCTGCTGACTGCCCGTGGCTGCCCGTCCCAGCGCTCGGTCGTATCATCGTGGAAGACGGCCAGGCGGCCGTCAGCCGTCGGCTGCACATCAAGCTCGATCATCTGCGCGCCCTGGCTGTGGGCCAAGGCGAAGGCCGCCAGCGTATTCTCCGGCGCGTATGCTGACGCGCCGCGGTGAGCGATGATCAGGGTCATAGTGGGCTCTGCACGCAAACCAAAGCGGCGAGGGGAGCTCCCTCGCCGCCAGTATCTTCGGGCCCGGTCGGGGCGTCAAGCTCTATATGGCGACGCTCTCCGTGGGCTCTGCGGGCACCGTGAGGGCGAGTTCGGCCTGGCGGGCCTCGTCGGTGAGCATCGGGTTAAGGATACGCTGCATCGCCATCACGTGGGCGCAGGTGCCCCAGCCGTGGAAGAACGAGCAATCGCAGCTCCAGTGTCCATCTTTTAGCTCGATCACGTGATTGCTATTGCCGCCGTGGAAGGTGGCCCGAAGCTCATTAAACTTAATCCGCTCGGGCTCCTCGGCATAGCGACGCGCCTTCTCAATCTTGCCGATCAGATCTGAATGCATCGGATACCTCCTGATATAGCCTGAACTACCCTGTCCGGCCCGGTCTCTGCTAGCGCCCTGTAAAGCAACAGGGGCGGCAGCAGGACATATTCCTGCGCCGCCCCTTAGGAACCTCTAGCACTTGTGAATTTTGCCCCCATCAAAGCTCCTTCACCACCGGTTAAGGGGTCCTTAATGTGGGGTTAGTATACACCGCGCCGTGGGGCGAGTCAAGGGAAGTTTCTGCTCCAGGGGAAAGGCGTTATACCGCATTACAGTGAGGCGGAGCGCCTCTTGATCGGCTTGTTGTAATCGTTGTAGTTCCGCTATCCTTACTATGGTCTGTCGCTCATCCTACACGCATACGAGCCGCCAGATCGAGCACCCGCTGCCCGTACGTTGTCCCCGGCACCGCCCAGCGCCCATTCAGGTCGATATAGGTCAGGGCCACCCCCCGATTGGCTCGCCCCAGGGGGCGCAGCGAGAGGGCGTAGTCGATCAGTGCGCGCTGGTAGTCGTCGCCGGCCCCGATCGGCAGGGCGTAGGCCAGCAGCCGCCCCAGGTGGGCCGACACCGCGTCGGCGTCCCACGCCGCGAAGCTCACCCCCTCGCGCCAGACTGAGCCATCCCAGACCCAGTGCTGCCCGGGCGCTACCTCGGGGCTGCCCGGCAGGGCGGCCCCCGTCACCCCGATGCCCGCCGGGTTGCGGCGTGGCCTGGCGCACCACCACGAAGTCAGGCTGCCTGTCTCGTGGGCGCACTGGGCCAGGGCCAGGAACCAGTCCATGCCCGCCTGGTTGCCGATCCGCGCGTAGGCGCCCACGATCTGCTCGATGTCGTAGCGCGTATACTGCGTCGAGCGCGCCGCCAGCCAGCTGATCGCCTGCTCGCGCGTGCCTGAGGGGTTGGTGAGGATGTAGCCCAGATCATTCGGCCACGGCTCTGGCTCTGGGCCCGGGCTGGGCGAGGGCTCTGGGCTGGGCTCTGGGCCCGGGCTGGGCGAGGGCTCTGGGCTGGGCTCTGGGCCCGGGCTGGGCGAGGGCTCTGGGCTGGGTTCGGGCTCTGGGCTGGGCGGCGTGGTCACCAGGGGGAGGTAGGTCGTGTACGGCGGCCCCTCGGCGTGGGCCACCCCGAGGCGTCCCAGCGCTCCTATCGCCGCCACGCTGGCCGCCAGGCGCAAGAACTGTCGTCGTGAGTTCATAGTGCTGCTCGCTAGGCGCGTCGTCCACCCTCTTTTCTAATGGATCCAACGCTGGCCCACGGGCGGCGAAGATGACATATAGCTTGCGGCTTGCCAACAGAACCATGACCACCCTGATGAGTAAGATTCTCATCTTGCACACCATTGACAAAGGTAATGCAAAGTATTATACTCTTCCTTACCGGTCGGTAAAGGTGTATAATAACTCACAAGGAAGATTTACTGACCGGTAAGGCAATAACAATGGACGCCCCGGATCTCCAGCCAATCAGCGCCCCCACCGCCGTGAAGATCGTGGAGGCGGCGAGCTACCTCTTTATGCAGCGGGGCTACAAGGCCGTCTCGATCACCGACATCATCAAGGCGGCCGATGTCACCAAGCCGACCCTGTACTACTACTTCGCCGACAAGGAGGAGCTGTTCGTGCAGATGGGGCTGCGGGTCACCGCCGCGATGGGCGAGCGCATGCGCGCCGCCACGACCACCCCCGGCGGCATCGTCGAACGCCTGCGCGCCGTCGCCGAGGTCCTGATGTCGAACCGCGACACCGATATGCGCATGATGCGCCACGAGATGTTCGAGCACCTCGGGCAGGCCCAGCGCTCGCGCCTGTCCAGGGCTTTCTTTCTGCATATTTTCTCGCCCATCGTCCGGGTCATGGAGGACGGCATCACTGATGGCGACCTGACCCGCTACCCGCCCATCACCCTGGCCAAGATGTTTATGGGGATGGCGGAGTCATTCCAGGAGTTTGCGCCGCGCAATGTCGAGGGGCAGGAGTCGCAGCACACCATGATGTTCGGCGACACGGCGCTCAACACCGCCGACCTTGTCGACCTGTTCCTGCACGGCGTCAGTGGCGCCGCAAGGCATTAGCCAGGGCTGAGCCACCCGCTCGCCCTCAATCAGTATAGAGGGAAGTAGCCGTGACTACCGTTCCGCAGTCTCGCTCAGGCGGCCGCCGCCGTCTCAATATTGCCGCGACCATCGCCGGGGTGCTTGTCCTAGCACTGCTCGCGACCCTCGGCGTACGCGCCTTCACCGGCCGCGTCGCCGACCCTCTGGCCAGCGCGACGGTTGCCCCCGTCACCCGCGGCGACCTGACCCTCGGCGTCAGCGCCACCGGCCAGGTCGAGCCCCGCGACCAGGCCGATCTGGCCTTCTCAGCCGCCTCGGGCCGCGTGGCCGAGGTGCTCGTCGCCGAGGGTGACGCCGTCAAGGCCGGCGATGCCCTGATCACCCTTGACAGCCGGCAGCTCGCTGCCGCCCGCGACGGCGCCGCCGCCAACCTGGCCGCGACCCAGGCCGACCTGCAGGCCCTGCGCGACGGCGCCACCCCCGAGCAGATCGCCGAGGCCCAGGCCCAGGTCCAGGCCGCCCGGGGCGCGCTCACCCAGACCCAGGGCAGCGTCAGCCAGGCCGACCTGGAGGCCGCCCGCGCCGCTGTCGACGAGGCCCGCGCCCGTCTGGCCACCCTGGAGGCCGGCCCGAAAAGCGACGAGCGCACCCGCGCCACCTCGGCTCTCGACGAGGCTCGCGCCGAGCTCGACCGCCAGCGCAGCGCCCTCGCCAGTGCCAAAGAGCAGGCCGGCCAGACCGTCGAGGCCAGCGCCAACGCCCTGCGCAACGCCCAGAGCGCCTACAGCACCGCCTACTGGGACCTCGAGCACGTCAAGCTGTATGGTACCGACCCGCGCACTGGGCGCTCGCTGAACGCCCCGCAGAGGCAGGACGTCCAGGTGGCCTTCGATCAGGCCGCCCGCGCCCTGGCCGACGCCGAGGCCGGCCTCAAGCAGGCCCAGATCGACTACGACACCGCGAAGCAGAACGAGGCCAGCGGCCTCCAGAGCGCCGAGGCCCGCGTCCGCTCGGCCCAGACTGATCTCGACAGCCTGCTGGCCGGCGCCGACGCCGACGCCCTGGCCGCGGCCCGCGCCCAGCTGGCCCGCGCCCAGGCAGACCTGGCCAGCCTGACCGGCGGCGAGCGCACCGGCGCCGTGGCCGCCCAGTCCGCCAACCTCGCGGCCGCCCGGGCCCGCCTCGATCAGCTGAGCGCCGACCCGGCCGCGAGCGACCTGGCCCGCGCCGAGGCCCGCGTGGCCCAGGCCCAGGCCCAGCTCAACCAGGCCCAGATCCAGCTCGACGACGCCACCCTGCGCGCGCCCTTCGCCGGCGTAGTCGCCACGCTCAACGTCGCCCCTGGCGAGTCGGTTGGCGCCCAGGCGCCCCTGGTCCTGATCGATGTCAGCCGCTATCTGGTCAAGGTCACCGTGGACGAGGTCGACATCGCCCGTGTGCAGCAGGGCCAGCCGGTCGAGGTGCTGATCGACGCCCTTGGCGAGAGCCTGGCCGGCACGGTGGTGAGCCTCGAGCCGCTGCCCCAGAGCGACAGCGCCGTCACCGCCTACCAGGTCACCGTCGAGATCGACCCGGCCGGCAAGGGCCTCAAGCCCGGCATGACCGCCAGCGCCACCATCGTCGCCGACAGCCGCCAGGGCGTCCTGCGCGTGCCCGCCGCCGCCGTGCGCGACGAGAGCGGCCAGAGCGTCGTCGGGGTTGTCGTCACCGGCGAGAGCGGCAAGCGCAGCGTCGAGGACCGGCCCGTCGAGCTCGGCCTGCGCACCGCCGACAGCGTCGAGATTGTCAGCGGCCTCGCCGAGGGTGACCAGGTCGTAGTGCGCTAGCACGAGGGCGGGTCTCAGGGAGGGCACAGCCCTCACTGAGAACCCACCCATAAAGAGGAGATACATCAAGGATGACTACAGACTATATCACCAGGCCCATCGTCCAGATGGAGCATATGGTCAAAGAGTTTCCGACCGGCGACGGCGCCTTCCGCGCCCTCGACGATGTCTCGGTCACGATCGACCAGGGCGAGATGGTGGCGATCATGGGCCCCTCGGGCAGCGGCAAGAGCACCCTGATGACCCTGATCGGCCTGCTCGACACCCCGACCAGCGGGCACTACACGCTCGACGGCGAGGACGTGAGCAACCTCAGCCGGCTGGAGCAGGCCCGCGTGCGCAACCGCAAGCTCGGCTTCGTGTTCCAGAACTTCAACCTGCTGCCGCGCCTTACCGTCCTGCAGAACGTCGAGCTGCCCCTTGTCTACGGGCGCGTCGACGGTCGTGAGCGCAAGGAGCGGGCCCGGGTGGCCCTCGAGGTCGTCGGCCTGGGCCACAAGCTCGACAGCCTGCCCACGATGCTCTCGGGCGGCCAGAAGCAGCGCGTCGCGGTCGCGAGGGCCCTCGTTCACAACCCGGCCATCATTCTGGCCGACGAGCCCACGGGCGCCCTCGACACGAAGACCGGCGCCGAGATCCTAGGCCTCTTCCGCGACCTGAACCGCGAGCAGGGCCGCACGATCATCGTCGTCACCCACGACCCCGAGATCGGGCGCCACATGGACCGCGTGATCGGCCTGCGCGACGGCCGCCTCGCCGAGAATATCCTCGGCGAGTACTACGGCGCCGAGATCTTCGCGCGCATCGAGC
>JAAXUL010000232.1 GCA_013336035.1 Chloroflexales bacterium | reverse complement strand
GCTCGAGGGCCAGCTCAGCCAGCTTGTGCGCGTCGAGGGCCAGCTCAAGCTCGCGGGTGCGCTCGGCCACGCCCTGCTCAAGCGCCGCGTTGGTCTGATCGCGCTCGGCGAGGGCCTGCTCGGTGGCGCGCAGACTCTCGGCCAGGCTGTGGACCAGCGAGGCGGCGCCGAGCGCGACCAAGGCACTCAGGACCAGGGTGAGCATCCCGTTCGTCAGCAGGGTATTGGGGTCGGTGAGCCGCTGGGCCAGATCGGCGACCTCGGCCGGGGGCCGGCCGGCAAAGGCCAGGCCGCTCAGCGTCAGTGCGGCCGCGCCGCAGAGCCAGACCAGCAGCGTCGAGCGGCGGCTCAGCAGCAGCGCCGCAACGACGATATCGACGACGAGATAGACCCGGCCGGCACCGATCAGCCCGGCGCTCAGGAGCAGATAGGTGGCAAAGAGAAGGCTCGCGCCGAGCAAGGCGAAGCTGCGCCACTGGTAGGGGATGCGCCGATAGAGGACCAGGGCCACAACGACCACGTAGGCCAGCAGATCCACTGCTATCTGGAGATAGGCCCGCTGCGGGAGCAACCTGAGCAGATCCAGAATGAACACCGGCAGCGGCGCCAGCAGGATGATGTGGAGCATAGGTGTCAGAGCCTGCTCGCGCCATTGATGCAGGGCGAGCGGCTCCTGGGGGGCAGCTGGCTGTCGTCGGCTCATAATGTCCCGTCGAGCGGCAGATAGAAGGCAAAGGTGCTCCCGACCCCCGGCGTCGAGGTGACCCCTGTCCAGCCGCCGTGGCGGGTGATCAGCTCGCGGGTGATCGCCAGGCCGAGGCCGGTGCCCGGCACGCGGCTCTGGTTCTGCACCCGGTAGAAGCGCTCGAAGAGGTGCGACAGGTGCTCGGCGCCGATCCCGACCCCGCTGTCGACCACACGCAGGCCTGCCCAGCTGCCGGCATCGATGTCGCTAGAGGCGGGCCAGTCGCCCTGATCGACAGGGTCGGCGCCGATCTGCTGGCACTCACAGCAGACGGTGCCCCCGGGCGCGGTGAACTTGATCGCGTTGCTGATCAGGTTGCGGATGCACTGACGCAGATGCGCCTCATCGCCCTGGACGGGCAGCGCCTCGGCGGCCCGCACCCCAAGGCGCAGCCCTTTGCGCTCGGCCAGCGGCTGTAGCCGCTCGGCCTCGTGCCGGAGCAGCGCGGCCAGGTCGAGGGGCCGGTGCGCAACCGGCAGCCGGGCGTTGTCGATGCGGCTCAGCTCAAGCACATCGCCGATCAGCTCGTCGAGCAGCTCGGCCTGGGCCCGCACCTCGCGGATCAGCCGCCGCCGCTGCTCGTCGGCGAGGCGGTCGTAGAGCGTATCGAGGTTGCCGCTGTGCAGTGCGATGATCGAGAGCGGCGTGCGCAGCTCGTGGGAGACGTTCGAGATGAAGTGGTCCTTCATACGCTCGGCCGCCTTGAGGGGGGTGATATCGCGCTGGATGCTAACCAGGCCGATCGACCGCTCACCGAGCTGCGGGTCGGAGATCGGGGCCACGGTCATCGCCGCATCATAGACCGAGCCGTCGCGCCGGGTGCCGGTCACCTCGCCGCGCCACGTCTGCCTGGCGCCGGCCTGATCGCGGATGATGCGATAGAGCGCCACGGTGCTCCCGTCGCCCTGGATATCGCTCCACGAGCGGCCGATCAGGTCGCTGGTGCTGTGCCCAGTGAGGGTGGTCGTCGCCGGGTTGGCATAGCGAATGACCCAGTCGGCGTCGGTGACGATCACTGCCTCGCCCAGGGCCTCGAGGATGGCCTGGGTGCGGTCACGCTCGACCTGAAGCTCGTTGGTGCGTGTGGCCACCGTGCCCTCGAGGCTGTCGACATGGCGCTGGAGCTGCTCGTGGAGCAGGGCGGTCTCGATCGCCTGGCTCAGGGCGCCGGCGAGGCTCTGCACAAAGGCCTGCTCCTGCCCATCGAACACCCGCCCGCCCGCCGCGATCAGCGTGATCGCCCCGCTGACGCGACCGTTGATCGTAAGCGGCATCGTCAAGAGCGATCGATCGCCCTGCCACCGGACCTGGTCAGCGCTCTGGCCTGGCAAGATGGCGGGGACCACCGCGCCCGGCTGGTCGACGGCCGCCGCCGCCGACAGCATGCTGCTCTGCTGTTCAGGCAGCAGCCAGGCCTGGGCCGCAGCCAGGTCGAGGACCTGGATCAGAATGCGGCATGCGTCGTGCAGCGCGTCCTCGATGTGGCGCGCCGTCCGGAGCTTCGCGGCCGTCGAGATAATAAAGGCATTCAGCAGCGACAGCTCACGGTTGCGCCGCATAGTCTCCTCCTCGGCCCGCTGGCGCTGGGTGCGCTCGTCGAGGAGGCGCCGGTAGCGATTCAGGCGCAGGATCGAGCTAACGCGGGCGCGCAGCTCGAGGAAGTCGACGGGCTTGGTGATGAAGTCGTCGGCGCCGGCCTCCAGGCTGTTCAGGCGCGCATCAGGGTCATTCAGTGCGGTGATCATAATCACCGGCACCTCGGCCAGCAGCGGCTCGGCGCGCACGCGCCGGCAGACCTCGATGCCGTCGAGGTCGGGCAGCAGCACATCCAGCAGGATGAGATCCGGCAGCCGCGCCATCGCCTGGCCCAGCGCCTCGGCCCCGGACTCTACCAAGGCCACCTCGCAGCCCTGGTCCTGGAGCGCCGAGGCCATCAGCCGCCGGATCAGCGGGTCATCGTCAACGATCAGGATGCTGCCGCTAGACCTCATTTGCCCCCTACCCCTCCGGCGCGATCAGGCGATACCCGACGCCCCGAACATTCTCGACGCAGCCCATCTCACCGACGCTGTAGCCAAGCCGGCGCCGCAGCAGCCGGATGAGCGGCCGCAGCAGCGCGCCGGCCTCGATATCGTCGGTAGCGATGCCGTGGCTGACCTGGACGAGCTCGTGCGGCGTAACCACGTCTCCAGTGCGGCGGGCCAGGAACTCGAGCACGCGAAACTCGCGCGCGGGCAGATCGATCTTGCGCCCGGCGAGCCAGACCCGGTGCTGGGCCGGAGCGATGCGCAGCACCCCGACCACGATGGTCTCGGCCATGCGCTCGGTCAGGTGCTCGCCAGGGGGGAGATCAAGCGGCGCGGGTGGGCTTGGCTGGGGCGCACGCACACCCTCGCTCGCGGCGCCGGCCAGATCGCGCGCCCGCCGCAGCCGGCCCTCGACCGCCGCGAGCAGATCCTCGGGCTTGACTGGCTTGGTGAGGTAGTCATCAACCCCGAGCATCTTGCCGTAGCGCACATCGCTCGCCAGCGCGCGCGCGGTAAGAAAGACAAACGGGATACGTACCAGCCCCGTATCGGCCCGGATACACTCGTATAGCTGGTAGCCGTTCATCTCGGGCATCGCGATGTCGGCAAGGATGAGATCGACCGACTCGCCCCGCAGTTGCTCGAGCGCGAGATGGCCATCCTCGGCCACCAGCACACGGTAGCCGGCGGCCTCGAGAGTCAGCTGAAGGCCGCTGAGTAGCTCGGGCTGATCGTCGACCACGAGGATTGTCATCTGGGATGTCATCAGCGATCTCCCTGAGTCCTGGAATATATAGTCCTTATCTTGATCATAGTGGCACAACATTACCCAGAGGCATGGCAGGCGGGCCTCCTCGCCTGGCGGCTCGCCGCTATAGTATCACTACCTCTGACGGGGGCTTGCCCAGCCCATCATCGTCATTGTTGGGACGGGCTAACCAGCGGATCTTTGCGATGAGCTGCGAGAAATTGATCGGCTTCGACTCATAGGCATCATACCCGGTTTCCGAAAACTGCTGGTCTATCTCCGGGAGCGGCGATCCGGTCAGCACAATGATCGGGATCGTGCGCGTCTCCGGGATGCTCCGCAGGCGCTGCGCCACCTGCCATCCATTAAGCATAGGCACGTCAATATCGAGCAAGATGAGGGCAGGCCGCTCGGCGCGAGCGAGCGCGATCGCCTGCACGCTGTTACTCGCGGTGATGCTCTGAAACCCCTCACGGTTCAGCCGGCGCGTCAGCATATCCCGCATCAGGGGGTTCGCTTCGACAATCAGCAGTCTGGCCAATGGCTCACCTCACCGTGGGTTGTCATAAGCTAGCCTTTGGGCAAATCAAGAATCGAAAATCAAACACCCCTGGCCGGAGCCAACTCTAGCGTACGGAACTTACGACGCCGTGTCTGTGGTGTTTGTATATCAGCTGCCGTAAGCCTACCCCACGGGCTGCGCCTCGGGTGTGCACGTAACGTGATCGCAGATATTACGAAGCAGACATAGACATCGTTCTGGCAGAGATCTACAATTGATGTCACCGCTGTAAGTCAGGTGGCCGCAGCCTGGCGCACATATAACACTGGCCGGGCGCCTAGCATTGTCCACGCTACCATGACCTCTCCCACGACTAACCCAAGCCGGTCCGCCATTCAGGCGTGGCGCGAATCGACGCTGAGCCTGATCCTGCGCGTGTACCTGGCGCTGATACTGCCCGTCTTCGCGGTGGATTTCTTCGGCGCATTCAGGCGGGGGCAGCCTGGCACGGCGCTGGTCCCGCTGGCCTGCTTCGGCGCCATTATGCTGGTGGGCTCCTCGCGCCGCCTCTCGTACACGTTGCGGGTCGGCGTGATCTTCCCGGTCGCGTACGCCTTCAGCGCCTACCTGCTGCTACGCATGGGGCTGGTGGGCGCCGGGCGGATCCATATTTTCGCCACGATGATCTACGCCGCCTTCCTGCTCGATAGGCCGCTGGCCATCGCTGTCTGGGGTGTCGGAGCCCTGGTCATCGCCGCCACCCTGGGAGGGGCGGCCATCGGGCTGCTGCCGGCGCCCTCCGGCCTCGCCGAGCGCGTCGGCGACCCCAACACGCTGCTCACCAACAGCCTGATCGTCATCGCCGTGAGCGCGGTCGTCTTCTTCGCGATCCTCTCGCTGGTCCGCCAGCTCACCAGTAGCCTGCGGGTGGTCGAGGAGATCAAGGATACCCTCGAGCAGCGTGTCGCCGAGCGCACCGCCGAGCTGCGCCAGGCCCTTCAGGAGAACCGCTATCTTACGGCGGCGGTCAATGCGATGCCGGTCGGGATAGTTATTAGCAGAGCGGAGCCCGGCGGCCGCTCGATCAGCTTTGTCAACCCGGCCTTTACCACGATCACCGGCTATCCGGCGGGGGAGGCGCTCGGCCGCAATCCAGGCTTCCTACAGGGGCCAGATACCGATAACGCGGGCCTCCAGGCTCTTCAGGCCGCCATAGACGCTGAGCGCCCCGCGAGCGTGGTGCTCCAGAACTACCGCAAGGACGGCACATCGTTCTGGAACGAGCTGACGCTCAGCCCGGTCTTCGACGAGCAGGGCGCCAGCGCCGGCTTCGTCGGCCTACAGGTGGATGTGACCGCGCGCATGCGGGCCGAGCTGCACCTGCGCACGGTCGAGCGCCAGATCCAGCTGATCCTGCGCACGATCCCCGATGAGCTCTGGCTCAAGGACTGCGCGGGCCACTACCTGCTGGTCAGCGACGCCCTCGCCGCCGCGTACGGCTACGCGCCAGCTGAGATGATCGGCCGCCGCGCGCAGGATCTTTTTGAGCCGGATCTGGCCGCCTTTATCGACGCGGACGACCGCCAGATGATCGAGCAGGGCCAGAGCTACTATGGCGAGTGGTGCGTCCTTGGTCGGGACGGCCTTGAGCGCTGGTTCGACGGTAGCCGCACGCTGATCACTGACGAGCGTGGCGCGATCATTGGCCACGTCGGCATGGCCCGCAACATCAACCAGCGCAAGCAGACTGAGGCGGCGGTCGCCAGGCAGCTGCGCTACGCCGAGGTGCTGGCCCGCTGCTCACGGACGCTGCTGACCAGCGGCAAGCGCCCGGACGAGTATCGGGCCACCCTCGATCAGGCCCTCGAGATCCTCCGGGCCGCCGTAGAGGCCGATCGCATCACCGTCTACCGCTACCTCGACCTGGAGCAGGGCGTGTCAGCTAGACAACACTCGCTCCAGCTGGTCGCCGCGGTGAACGTGCCCGGCCTGTCGCCCCAACGGCCGCCCACTCCTGAAGAGGCGCTCGATTTCCCCCAGGAGATCAGCGATCTGATGATGGCCGGGCGCTGTTTCACTGGCCCGATCAGCGGGCGCTTTCCACACCACCCGGCATTCCAGCGCTACAACGACGACAATGGTATCAAGGCCATCTTCTTCCATCCGCTCTTCGTCCACGACACCTGGTGGGGCCACATCAGCGTCAATGACCATACTCGCGTTCGGAGCTGGGATGACGCGGCGATCCAGTTTGTGCGTACCGCCGCCGAGATGATCGTGACCTTCATCCAGGGATGGGAGGCATCCCACGCGCTTGTGGAGCGCGAGGCGCTGCTGCGCGCGAGCGAGGAGCGCTACCGAACGCTGGTCAGCATGCTGCCCGACACCGGGGTGCTGCTCTTTGACACTGACCTGCACTTCACCCTCGCCGCTGGCCCGGCGCTCACCGGCCTCGGCCTCGCCCCGGCGCAGATCGAGGGCCGCACCCTCGATCTGAGCTGGAGCTTGGACACCAGCGTGCAGCTGATCCGGCTGTACCGCGAGGTACTGGGGGGGCACACGCACCACTTCGAGTGGCTATACGCCGATCAGCTCTACGATGTGCAGATCCTCCCCATCCGCGCGCCCGAAGGCGCGATCAGCGGCGGAATGTTCATCGCCCGCGACATCACGCTTGCCAAGCAGACCGAGGCAGCCCTGCTTCGAGCGAAGGAGGCCGCCGAGGCTGCCGATAAGGCCAAGTCAGCCTTCCTGGCCATGATGAGCCACGAGATCCGCACCCCGCTCAACGCCGTGATCGGGATGACCAGCCTGCTGCTCGAGAGCGACCTCTCGGCTGAGCAGCGCGAGTATGCCGCCACCATTCGGACCAGCGGCGGCGCCCTGCTCAGCCTGATCAACGATATTCTCGACCTCTCGCGCATCGAGGCCGGCCAGGTCGTGCTCGAAGCGCAGCCGTTTAGCCTCGCTGAGTGCCTCCAGGAGACGCTCAGCCTGGTGCATCACCAGGCCGCCACCAAGGGGATCACTCTGCGCGACCAGATCGCCCCGGCGCTCCCGGCGCTGCTCTCTGGTGACGTCACCCGCCTGCGCCAGATCGTCGCCAACCTGCTGTCCAACGCGGTCAAGTTCACGCAGCGTGGCGATGTCGTGCTCGAGGCTAGTAGTCGTTCGGAGGCCGAGGGGCGCCATCGTATTACGATCATAGTGCGTGACACCGGCATCGGCATCACCCCCGACCAGCTGGCGCACATCTTCCAGCCCTTCGTGCAGGCCGACAGCTCGACCACGCGCCGCTTCGGGGGCTCCGGCCTGGGCCTCGCGATCAGCCGCCAGCTCGCCGAGCTGATGGGCGGCACGCTGACAGCCGCGAGCGGCCTCGGAGCGGGGTCGAGCTTTACGCTCACGCTATCGCTGCCAGACGCCAGCGCCCTACCCGACCTTCAGCGGCTCGGCCAGATCACGCGCGAGGGCGGCAGCGGGCGGCCGGCCGGGCCGCTGCCGGCCAACGCCTACCAGACCTTGCGCCTGCTGCTCGCGGAGGACAACCCGATCAACCAGATCGTGACCGTCCGCCTCCTGGAGTATCTGGGCTGCCGAGCTGACATCGCCGCGAACGGCCGCGAGGCGATCGCGGCGGTGTCCCGCCAGCCCTACGACATCGTCCTGATGGATGTGCAAATGCCGGACCTGGACGGCGAGCAGGCGACCCGCGGCATCAGGGCCTACGGCGAGGCGGTGCATCAGCCCTACATCATCGCGCTGACGGCCCACGCTCTGGCCGGCGACCGCGAGCGGGCCATCGCTGCGGGCATGAACGCCTATCTCAGCAAGCCGATCCAGCTGGCCGATCTGCGGGCGGCCCTGAGCGAGGCGCTGCGCCAGCGCCTCGCTCAGGGTTTGCCTACGGCGGAGCGACGAATATAGAGCCGACGAGTTGGCCCGCGGGGATGGGCCCGCCGTCTCGCCGCAGTGGATGATCAGGTCTGTTGCCGCGTAGCACAAGCGCGGCGGGGGCCGTGGCCGCGCCTGATCGCCAGTGGCTTGCGACAAGCGCCGGACCGCTACGGCAGCCGGGCGGGCTCCCGCCAGATCCGCCCGTCGGCGTCGCGCAGAAAGAGCGCCGGCCAGCCCTGATCGGGGCGCCCAGGCACAGCCCCTCGCGCCACGGCCAGCGCCCGGCCGATCTGCCCGTCGCGGCGCAGCTCGCGGAAGAAGGCCGCCATCAGGGCCTCTACCGTGGCCCCACAGAGCGGGCCTTGCAGCGCCAGGACCGCGGGGATGCCGCCCTGGGCCAGGTGCAGACCAAGCTCTAAAGGCGCCCCGCCCGCCGTGGTCGGCCCGTCATCGTCGGCATATGGCGACAGCACGACCAGCCGTGGGGCGCGGGCTGGGCGGGCGAGCTGCGCGGCGAGCACGGTGGCCGGCACGGGCGTCCCGACGCCGTCGGGCTGCTCGAGCCAGAGGCAGGGCTCGCCCCGCACCATCTGGCTATGGCCGACCAGCCAGCAGATAGCGAGGTCGTCGCGCAGGGCGGCCGTGATCGCGGCGAGCGTGGCCCGCTCGCCGCTACAGGGGGCGGGCAGCACCGTGGCGGGGATGGCATCGAGGGCCGAGCGGACGCGCTCGACCTCGCCGGACACATCGGCGGGGGCGAGGTCGAGCGCGGAGAGATCGCTCGGCTCTGCCACGGCCAGCAGCGCGCGCAGGCGTGGGCCCGGCGGCAGCGCCACCGGGGGCAGGTCAGCGCTATCGCTGGCCGTAGACCAGAGGCTCAGCTCTGGAGTGGCGGGCGTGGGTGTCTGCATCCGGCCGCGCTCCTCGTGCTCCATCGTCATGGCCGCCGCGCCGGGTAGGCGCAAGGGCGCTGATCCGCCGCAACCTAATCATAACGCATTGCGACGGACCCGAGGCGGATCCGCACTTGTCGATCTGGGCGCGAGCTTGTACGCTAGAGCCTATGCACGATCAGATCCTCGCCTTCATCGCCGCGCTGCGGGCCGCTGGGGTGCGCATCAGCCTCGCCGAGAGCGTCGACGCGCTGCGCGCCGTCGAGCAGGCGGGGTTCGACGAGCGCGCGCTGTTTCGCGCCGCGCTGCAGGCCACGCTAGTCAAAGAGCACGCCGACCTGCCCACCTTTCAGCGGCTCTTCCCGCTCTACTTCGGCGGCGGCGGGGCCGCCTTCATACAGCTCAGCGGCGACGACGCCCTGAGCGCGGCGGAGCAGGCCGAGCTTGGCCAGGCGCTCAGCGATCTGCTGAGCACGGCCGAGCAGCCCGGCCTTGCCCAGCTCTTCCAGGCGGTGGTCGAGGGCCGACCGCTGGGGCATGATCAGCTGCTGGGTCTGCTGCCGCGCCCGGCGCCGAGCGGGCTCAGCCACCCCATGCTGCAGCGCTGGGCAGCGCGCCAGGCCCTGCGCGATCTTCAGCTCGAGCGGCTCGATGATCTGCTGCTCGCGCTGCTCGCGCAGCTGCGGGCGGCGGGCATGGGCGAGGCGGCGCTGGAGTCGATCGCGCAGCGCGTGCGCGCGAACCAGGCGGCGCAGGCCGAGCAGCTCAGCCAGGCGGTGCTCCGCCAGCTGCAGCGCCAGGCCGGCGGCGAGCGCCCGCGCACCCAGCCGCGCGACGAGCTGCTCGAGCGGCCCTTCCACCTGCTGAGCGCCCAGGAGGCCGAGGAGCTGCGCGGGGCGGTCGCCCGGCTCGCCGCGCAGGTGCGCACGCGGGCCAGCCAGCGCCGGCACCGCGCCCGGCGCGGCGCCCTCGACCCGCGGGGCAC
>JAAXUL010000920.1 GCA_013336035.1 Chloroflexales bacterium | reverse complement strand
TCGGCAGGCCGTCACGCACGGCCATGACCTTCTCGCCATAGTGCACGTGCACTGCCGGCTTGTAGACGAGGCCCCGCACCGATCCCGCCGGCACGTCCGTCATGCCCATGCCTGGGTGGCCGACCAGCACCGGCGAACCGCAGCTCTTGCAGAACTGGCGCAGGCTCGCCTCGGTCTTCTTGTACAACCCGAGGTTGTCTGCGCCTTTCACGATCTTCACGCTGCTCGATGGCCACAGCGCCGCCGCATGGATCGGCGCGCCGAGCCAGCCGCGACACGAGTTGCAGTGGCAGTAGGCCTGCACGGCGGGGTCACCGCTGATTTCGAGCTCGACGGCGCCACAGGTGCAGCCGGCTTTGTAGGTGGTGGTCATGGTCGGTCCTCCCCGATGAAGCGCAACATTCTGCGCTGATCAGCGCGAAACTCAATGGACGCCCGGGCCGCCTGGCGCTGGGCCGTGGCGGCGCGGGCGGGCGCGGCGCTGGGCGAGGCCGCCGAGGCCATCTACCTCTTCTGCACGATGCGCAGCCACTTTCACGAGGCGCCGAGCTGCTGCTCGCGGCGGCCGATGCCCTCGACCCTGCCGCAGAGGGCCTGGCCGTCGGCCGGCTCCTGGGCCGCGCCGGCTGGTGCACCTTTCAGCTCGGCCGGCGGCAGGAGGCGCGGGCCCTGCTAGAGCGGAGCCTCAGCCTCCTGCGGGGCGCCGGGGCTAACCACGAGCTGGCGGTGCCGCTCAACGCCCTGGCCTCCCTCGCCCGCTTTGTTGGCGGCTACGAGGAGGCGCTCGCCCTCGCCCACGAAGGCCTCGCCCTGAGCGCCGCCATTGGGGACCGCTACGGGATGGCGCTCACGGCCACGACCCTGAGCCAGACCTCGTACGCTATGGGCCGCTACCCGGATGCGCGGCGCTACGCCGAGGAGAGTATCGCGGCCGAGCAGGACCTTGGCAATCGCTGGGGCTCGGCGTTCAACCTGATCACCCTCGGGCAGATCGCTCGCACCCAGGGCGACCTCGCGGCGGCGCGGGGCCACTTCCAGGCAGCCCTCGCCATCCGCGGCGGGCTGAACGACAGCCGTGGGATGGCCCTCTGCCTGAACGAGCTTGGCGATACCGTGCTCGCCATGGGCGAGCGTGATGTGGCGGGATGGTGCTACGAGCAGAGCCTCGCGCTCTTCCAGGCTGTCGGCAACATATGGGGCGAGATTGTCTCCCTGCGCCGACTCGGGCAGCTGGCCCAGCTCGGCGCCCGGCCCGCGGCGGCCCGCCGCCTCTTCGAGGAAGCGCTACGCAAGGCCGAGAGCATTGGGGCCACCTATGAGCATGAGGCAGCGCGCGCTGCCCTCGAGCAGCTTGGGGATACGGGGCCGCACATGGCCGATGAGGCCCGCCCAACCCTGGGCCAGGCCCTCGCCGACGCGCTCGCCTCGCAGGCCGCGTCCGACCCCGCGGCGTCCGCCGCGGTTGCGACAGCCATGTCTGCCGCAACCCCTGGCCCACCGTCCCAGGCGTCCGCTCTGGACCTGACGCCGCGCGAGGTCGAGGTGCTACGGCTTGTGGCCACCGGCCTCACTGACGCCCAGGTGGCCGAGCAGCTCTTCCTGAGCACGCGGACGGTCAGCACCTACCTCACCACCATCTACGGGAAGATCCAGGTCCGCTCGCGCAGCGCCGCTACCCGCTGGGCGATCGAGCGTGGTATCGCCTGAGCTGCCCCGCGCGTACGATAAGCGATGGGTGTACGGAGATCTGACACAACCGAAAATTCAGCAGGAAGTAGGGCGTCCCAATGCGATCCACGATTATGAAATAGGCCGGGTGTCAGGGCCGCCTGCACCCGGGCCCTGGCCTCGGCCAAAGAGAGCGCATCACGGCGTACCACGTCAATGAGCGCCCGCCGCTGCTGCGGGTCGGCGACCTTCGCCAGCTCATAGGCGTGGGACAGGGTGTCCGGCCGCTCGGCCACGATCTGCTGGAGGTCCGCGTCAAGCTGGAGCAGGCGCATGCGGTTCTGCACATAGCCCTTGCTCTTGCCAAGCCGCCCGGCGATCTGGGCGTAGCTATAGCCAAGATCGCGCTGCATGCGGCCCCATCGATGGCCTCATCGATGGGGCGGGCCTCGCCCCACGCGGCCGACTGCCTGCCGCCGCCCAGCCTCGCCCCTACCGAGGCGACCCGCGAGCGGGACCACCTGCTGGCGATGCACTTCTCGTGGTGGGATGTGCTGACCTACGGCAAGCAGCCCTTTGTAGACGCCCCCGCCGAGCGCATGGAGCTGGGGGCGTAGCGACCATGGGGGGCGCGACAACCACGCACAATCGTGTGCCGCCACGCGGAGGAGTCATCACGGTGCCGGCGGCTCCTCCTCGCCGAAGAGGGGGAGCTGGTCGCTCTGCTGCAGCCGTCGGAGCTGCTCGTTCATCAGCTCCTGGATACTCTGGGGCGGGGTCGGCAGATCCTCAGGCATCGTCCCACCGAGCTCAGAGATCGTGCGGCGCACCACCTGGCCCACCGTGTAGTGGGTGTGGTTCGCCGCCTCCTTGCCCGCCACCCCGTCGCGGCGGATCTTGTCGGCCGCCTGGGTCGCCCGGAAGAGGTTCGCGGCAAGCTCGGTGGAGCCCATGTGGTCGAGGATCTGCTGCCCACTCTTCAGCCCCTTGCGCTGGTGGATGTCGCGGGCCTTGAGCTCACCGTAGAGCCCCATATAGCCGTGATCCTGGAAGATCGCGAAGTCGCGCGAGGTGATCACGCCCGCCGACTGTGCCGCGGCCGCGAGCTCCGTGTTATGGTCGGCCAGGCGCTCGCGGAGCAAGAGCCGGCGCTGGTTCTCGGTGAGCGAGGCCAAGGCCTCCGCGTCGCTCACCTCCTGGCGGCGCGTCTGAACCGCGAAGTAGGTCTGCCCGAGGGCCACGATCTCCTTGCTCGGGTCGGCATTCTGGATGATCAGGTAGCAGGCGTAGCGCGACAGGTGGAAGTCCTCGACTTTCCGCCTTGCCCCTGAGCCAAGGGTGACCATTTTACCGGTCCCGGTAAAATGGTCGGCCGGCTCCTGCCCGCTGTTCACGCAGGCCACTACCGCGCGCTGGATCGCCTCGCGAAAGCGCTGCCACTTCGCGTAGCCGAGCACCTCCATCAACTCGCGGGCTGACCAGTTCTCGTCGCCAGTCTCCGTGGCATGGCGAATGCGCTCAAAGGGGGAGATATGGGAGGGCGCCTCATCACTCATGAGTGACTCCTGCGGGACACCAGGCAATGCATACGGATGTTCGACGGTTGGCCCAGTATAGCAGCGTGGTGCGGTCGTGACAACAGCGCCAGCTCAGCACCCTGCTGGCGCCTTGTAGCTGCTCAGGTTCAGGAAGCGCGTCGTCGGCGCGTCGAAGCGCACCGGCACCACCCCCAGCGGCCCGTTGCGCTGCTTGGCCAGGTGCAGCTCGGCCACCCCCTGCTGCGCCGTCGCCTCGTCGTAGACCTCCTCGCGGTAGATGAACAGCACGATGTCCGCGTCCTGCTCCAGCGCGCCGCTGTCGCGCAGGTCCGAGAGCTGCGGCACCTTGCTGGCCCGCTGCTCCACCGCCCGCGAC
>JAAXUL010000919.1 GCA_013336035.1 Chloroflexales bacterium | reverse complement strand
GAGGCGCAGAAGCTCCTCAGCTTCACGGACAACCGTCAGGATGCGTCGCTCCAGGCGGGTCACTTCAACGATTTTGCCAATGTGGCCCTGCTGCGCTCGGCGATTGCCGCCGCGATCACGAGCCGCTCGGCTGCTGATCCGTTGACCCACATCACGGTTGCGCGGGCGGTGCTTGAGGCGCTCGATCTGCCACAGGCCGCCTATGCCAAGAATGTGACGAATCGTCCAGGGCCACGACGTACGAATGAAGATGCCCTGGCTCGCTACCTGGAATGCGGCAGTTCATGCTGGCGCGGCAGGAGGGGCTGACGAAGACCTACAACCGCCTGCACAGCCCCGCCGAGGCCAGCGCAGACATCGCGCGGCTGCGGGCGCTGCACGCCGATCTGAACCGGGCCATCCTGGCCTGCTACGACTGGGCCGACTCTTCGACAGGCTCAGGGCAGGCTCTGGAGCCAGGCCACGGCTTCCACCAGAACGAGCGCGGCCAGACCCGGTTCACGGTGAGCGACACGGCGCGGCGGGAGATCCTGGCCCGGCTGCTCAGGCTCAATCTGGAGGTGGCGGCGGAGGAAGCGAACCACAAAGACACGAAGGGCACAAAGGGCTGAGCGGCACGGCCTCTGTACCTCTGTAGTGAAACACTATTTGCATATCGGAGGGAACACATGTCTGAGCCAGTTCTGATCGCACTCATCGGACTCGCAAGCTCCATCATCGGCGCACTGATCAACTCCATCATTGGGCCAATGGTCGCAAATCGCAGCACGCAAGCACCGGGGGGAAGTACCGTGACAGCAACCCGTGGCCCAAGCTGGCAATTTGGCCTGCTTGGGGCGTTCATCGGCGCGCTAATAGCAACCATACCGCTGCTTGCCTACACCTACCTCAACCGCGATGCGGCCAGCCGCCCCATCCGGGAGAATGCGCTGGCCTACTACAGCTTTGATCGACCGGAAGATCGGGCGCTCTGGTCGTTAGGCGAGGGCGCGTCACCAAATCAGAAGATCGAGGTGAGTGGGCCAGGCTTCAGCGACGACAGCGCGCTGACCCTCTCGGGGCCGATCTCATCGACCGAGCAGTTCGACCTACACGCGGTGCAGGTCTGGCGCGCCGGCCAGCAGCCACTGCTCTCGCAGGCCGACGCGATCATCGCCCGCGTGCGCTGGCCCGAGCGCCAGGGGTTCAAGGTCAAATACGCCGTCCTCTGCGTGCGCCCCGACGGGGGCGAGTACATCTGCGAGGGGCTGCCACAGACGCCGGGGCGCTGGCAGACGTTAGTTTTCAACTTGCGCCATAGCGGCAACCCGCCGACCGACGCGACGAAGCGCAACCTGCTCGGCCTGGCGATCATGGCCAAGTTCGAGAAGACGGGCAGCGAGGCCCCGCTGCTGGCCAGCTTCCAGATCGACGATATCGAGGTTTGGGCGGAGCGATAAGGCTTCCACCAGAACGAGCGCGGCCAGACCCGCTACACCGTCAGCGACGCGGCGCGGCGGGAGATCCTGGCGCGGCTGCTCAGGCTGAATCTGGAGGTGGCGGCACAAGAAGCGAACCACAAAGACACGAAGGACACAAAGGGCTGAGCGGCACGGCCTCTGTACCTCTGTAGTGAAAAGGAACAGCAATGGCCCGCGTCAATCTCCCCGCTGCCCAGCCCATCTACGCTGCCGCCCAGGCATTCGTCGACGGGGCGCTGCGCGGCGATAGCTCGCTCTTCACACCCGGCGTCGCGATCTGGACAGTGGCGCATATCGAGGAGCTGCATCGCCGTTTCGTAGAGTCCCCAGACACATCGAGCCGCAGCTTCCTGGAGAAGTTCCAAGATCAGCTCGACGGCAGTGCGCCCGCAGTGTACCAACTCGCTGGTGAGCTGATCTATATCCACCTCCTTGTGGCGACGGGCAACATTGGCGCTCACGCCAAGCGAGGCCTGATCCGCGAGGTGCTTGGCTGATCCCCTGAGCCAGTGACAATACCACCGGATCTCAACGCGGCCCTCGACATGGGCCTGGCTCGCGTCGGCACCGCCTACCTGACCTACCGGCCCTTCCAGCTCTGGTTCCTTATCGACTTCGTCCGCGCCTGGAAGGAGCTGCCCGCCGATGAGCGCGACCAGCTCCTGGGCGACCCGTGGCGCTTTAAGGAGATGCTCTTCGGCCCGAAGATCAGCCACGCCTACGCCCAGCGTGAGGCGATCCTGCACCTCGTCCACCCCGACACCTTCGAGGCAATTGTCTCGCGTGAGCATAAGAAGCGCTTCGCCCGCGAGTGGGCGGGCTACCTCGCCGCGCCTGAGCCAGATGTGGATCGGGCGCTGCTAGCGATCCGCCAGGCCTACGAACGCCAGCACGGTGTCCCGATCAACTTCTATGGCCTTGACCGTACCAGGGTTGAGCGCAGCACCACCAGCCCCCTGCCGCGCTCGCTGGGCCGACGGCTGAGCGCCTACACCGATCTGGTCGAGCGACTGAGCGGCGCGAGCTACACCCCGGCCCAGATCCTCGACCAGCTCGAAACCTCGTCGCAGGCGGATGAACTCCGCCGCCCGCCGCCCCCCGAGCTGCTCGTGGCGGATCTGCTCCAGCTCTGGATGCTCCGGCTCAACCCCGGCGATGGCACCTTCCGGCGCTGGTCGCACCTCGACGGTGCTGGTGGGCCACTGCTGCGGCGCTACGCCGCCCTAACTCTGCTCATCGTGGACGATGCCGGCGGCTACACGCTGCCGATGCTGCGCGCGCTACCGCTCCTCGACGGTGCGCCCCATCCGGAGAGCGCCTGGCCGATCGGGCGTGACCTGATCGACTGGTACGCGGAGGCAGATCTGGTGGTGGATGCTGGCAACGGGTGCTGGCGCGCCAGGCCCGACGCCCTCGCGGCGATCAGCGCGCCCGGGCACGCCGCCGCGGCGATCAACACCTTCCTCCGCCATCTCCAGCGCGTCCGCACGAGCAGCAGCGACCTGCCACCGCTGGCGGCAGAAACGCTGCGCGTGCTCGACCCGGCGGTGCTCGACGCGCGCAGCGGCGAGATCCAGCGCGAGCTGCTGATCGACCGGGCGACCATCCTGCGCATCTACCGCGCCCTGATCGCCGGGCACCATGTGATCCTCAGCGGCCCGCCCGGCACTGGCAAGACCCACCTTGCCCGGCTGCTCCCGCGCGTCCTCTGGCGTGATGATGATCCCACAGTGCTGCTGGCCATGCCGACCGACCCCGCCCGTTCGCCGACCGAGCCGCCCATCGAGCAGCACCTGTTCCGCGAGGGCTACACGGCAGACGTCGTCACCGCGACGGAGGACTGGGGCGTGCGGCATGTGATCGGCGGGATCACGTCCCAGCTGATCGGCGCGGGCGAGAAACGCACGCTGGCCTATCGGGTGCGGCGCGGCCACCTCACCCGTGCCGTGCTGAGCAACTATGGCATTGGCGACAACGACGCCATCCCCGACGGGGCCGATCTGCGTCGTCAGGAGGTCGTTGTTGGCACGACGCGCCACCAGGGGCGCTGGCTGGTGATCGATGAGTTCACCCACGCGCCAATCGACGCGGCCTTCGGCAGCCTGCTCACCACGCTGGGCGAG
>JAAXUL010000918.1 GCA_013336035.1 Chloroflexales bacterium | reverse complement strand
CTGCCGCCCACGTATGCGCGACACTATAGGGCGTTCTAGCGAAGAAGCGGGAGGCTCGGCGGGGCGCTGCCCCTCTGAGACAAGAAGCTATGCCACCCCTCAATGGTAACCGTGTCGCCGACTTCGCCATCCGCGAGCCGGTGCTCGTCCTGATCGCGATGGCGACGGTGATCGCACTTGGCCTGGCGGCCTTCGTCCGCCTGCCGCTGGCGCTGCTCCCCCCCTCGAATCAGCCGACGATCGTCGTGCTGGTGGCCTACCCCGGGGGCAGCCCCCAGAGCATCGCCGACGAAGTCGTCAAGCCGATCGAGGACCAGATCGCGACGCTGAACGACGTGGACAAGATCACCTCGCGGGCCCAGCAAGGCGTCGCCATGGTGATCGCCCAGTTCAAGGTCGGCGTGAACCTCGACGCGACCCAGCAGACGATGAAGGAGAAGGTGAGCCGCGCCCGCCTGCTGATGCCGCTCGGCGTCCTCGAGCCGACCTACGCCCAGTACGACCAGGGCCAGCTGCCGATCCTCGAGGTGGCGGTCAAGGGCAGCGGGGCGCGCTCGCCCGAGGAGCTGCACCAGCTCTTGCAGGATACGATCGTCCCCGAGATCCAGGCCGCATCCGGCGTGGGCGCCGTCACGGTCGCGGGCGGGCGCATACGGCAGATCAATGTCGAGCTGAACCTCGCCCAGCTCCAGGCCCTGCGCATCCAGCCGGCCGAGGTCGTCGCGGCGATAGCGGCGGCCAGCCCCACGCTTTCGCTTGGCAGCGCCAGCGCCAACGGCCTCGACTACCGGCTCAGCACACCGGGCGCGTTCAGCGCCCCGCAGGATATCGCCGCTATCCCGCTCGGCCTGGGCAGCTACAGCGTCGGCGATGTGGCGGCCATCGTCGATAGCCACGCCCCGGTGGACACCTACACGCGGCTGGATGGCGAGGATACTGTGCTGCTGAGCGTGAGCAAGCAGAGCGAGGCCAACACCAGCGAGACCGCCAGCGCGGCGCTGGCGCGGCTCCGGCAGATCTTCGCCGACTACCCCGACCTGCGCTACACCGTGGTGCGCGACCAGGCCGAGGAGGTTCGCCGGAACGTGGACGGCGCGCTGGAGGATGTCCTGATCGCGGTGGTGTTCGCGGTGCTGGTGGTCTGGCTGTTCTTCCGCGACGTGCGCCACACCGTCGTCACCGTGCTCGGCATGCCGATCATCCTCGCCGGCACCTTCATCATGATGTATGCCCTGGGCCTCTCGCTCAACATCGTGACCCTGCTGGCGCTCTCGGTCTCGGTGGGCCTGGTGATCGACGACGCGATCGTGGTGCGCGAGAATGTCTTCCGCAACCTCGAGCTGGGCTACCCGCCCATCCAGGCCGCCAGCCGCGGCGCGGCCCAGGTGGCCGGCTCGGTCGTGGCCATGACCCTGACGATCATCGTGGTCTTTCTGCCGGTGATCGGCTCGCCAGGCGTGCCGGGCATCATCTTCAACGCCTTCTCGCTGGTGGTGATCAGTGCGATGGCCGTCTCGCTGGTCGAGGCCTTCACCAACGGCTCGACCATCTCGGCGCTGTGGCTGCGCAGCCCGAAGCATGCGTCGCCGCCGCCGCTCGACGCCGCGGACGACGTGGCCCAGGAGCACGTGCGGGACTCGCGCCTCAACCGCGCCTATCGCCGCGCGCTGGCCTGGTCGCTCAGGCATCGCGGCGTGGTCATGCTCGCCACGCTAGCGCTGCTGGCCCTGACGGGGTGGCTCGCCCTCGGCGTGCCGTACGCGTTCCTGCCGCTAGACGAGAGCCGGCAGTTCGGCATCTCTTTCGAGCTGCCGCCCGGAACGCCGCTGGAGGCGACCGACCAGCGGGCGCGCCAGGTCGAGCAGATCCTGAGCGCCACGCCCGAGGTCGAACATGTGCTGACCGTCGTGGGCGGGGCCGAGGGGCAGGAGCAGACCTTCTTCTTCGTCACCTACGGGGGCAACGAGCCGCTAGAGCGCTTCCAGAGCCGGCTTCGCCCGCAGCTGGCGGGCCTGCCGCGCCTGGCCTTCTCGCTGACCAACTACGAGAGCGGGCCGCTCACCAATGTGCTGGTGAGGCCTATCCAGGTGCAGATCCGCGGCCAGGGCAGCCTGGAGGAGCTTGCGCCCTACGCCGAGCAGCTGCGCGCCGCCTTCGCCGGAGTGCCGGGGCTGGCCGACCTCGACACCAGCTATACGCCGGGCGTGCCGGGGCTGGAGTATCGTATCAAGCCTGAGACCGCCGGGCGCTATGGCATCACTAACGCCAACCTGGGCCTGACGATGCAGACCCTGGTCAACGGCGTCTACGCCGGGCGCTACCACGAGGGCGGCCACGCCTATCTGATCTCGGTGCGCCTGCGCCCCGAGGACCGCCAGGATGTCGCCGGCATCAGCGACCTGCGCCTCCCGGTCGGCCGCGATCTAGTGCCGCTGAGCACGATCGCGACGGTGCGGCAGAGCGGTCAGCCGCGCTATATCCTGCGGGCCGGCAGGCGCAATGAGATCCTGCTGAGCGGCAACAACCTCGGCCGCAATATCAACCTGGTGATCGGCGACATGCAGCGGATCATCGCGCAGAACCCGCCGCCCGCGGGCGTGACTGTCAGCTTTGGCGGCTTCACCTACGAGCAGCAGCAGCAGGGCTACGGCAGCCTTATCGCCGCCCTCGTCGTCGCCACCCTGCTGATCTATCTGGTGCTCGCGGCCTCCTTCCGCTCGTTCACGCAGCCGATCGTGCTCATGCTGGCGATGCCGCTCAGCTTAGTCGGTGCCGTGATCGCGGTGCGCCTGTTCAGCATCGAGGTCAATATCGTGGCGATGGTCGGCGTGCTGATGCTGCTCGGCCTGGTGGTCAAGAACTCGATCATGCTGATGGAGTACACCAACCGGCTGCGCGAGGCCGGGGTGCCGGTCTACGACGCGCTGATGCGGGCGGGCCAGGTGCGCATGCGCCCCATCCTGATGACCTCCGCGGCGATCATCAGCGGGAGCATCCCAACCGTGCTTGGCCTGGGCGCCGGGGCCGAGCTGCGCCGCGGCCTGGGCATCATCATCATTGGCGGCATGATCTCCTCGACGCTGCTGACGCTGCTGGTGGTGCCGGCGGCCTATAGCGTCTACGAAGCGATGGCAGGCGCCGCGCGGCGCCTGCTTCGCCGCGCGCCCGCGTCCGCGCCCACGGGCGAAGGCGCGGATCTGCCGACCAGAAACCAGGCGTAGGGCCAAAAACGCAGGAGAAAGACGCAATGCACAGCGCACAACGATATCTCAACGCGGCGGCTGCCGCGCTCTTTGGGGCCGCCGCGCTCGCCGCCTGCGGCGCCGCCCCCGCCCTCCCGACCGCCCAGATCATGCCGGCGATCACGCCCGTGGCGCCGGCGGCGCCGCCGCTGGCTGTGCTGCCGCCGGCGGCCACGGCCGCGCCCGCGAGCCCCGTCGGAGAGGAGTTCGCTCAGGTCAGCGGCACGGGCACGGTCAGGGCCGCGCGCACCGTCGAGCTGTCGTTCCTGCCGCCGGGGCGGGTCGAGCAGGTGCTTGTCAGCGAGGGGCAGGCGGTCACCGCCGGGCAGCTTCTGGCGACGCTC
>JAAXUL010000917.1 GCA_013336035.1 Chloroflexales bacterium | reverse complement strand
CGGGGGCGGCCAGGTTGGTGCGGCGCTCGGCGGCTACCCCGCTGTAGCGCTGCGCGAAGGCGTGGGCCCCGAGCTGAGAGCCGGCGACGCGGTAGGGCCACGGCTCGCCGGCGTGCAGCTCGAGGCGCTGGCGCTCGGTGTAGAGCACCGGCACGGGGGTGGCGCAGTCGCCGGCGGGCTCGACGACGGCGGGGCCGAGGGGCAGGCCGAGCACGTTGATGCCGTCGGTGAGCGGCCGGGGGAGAGACCCGCCCAGCGTTGCGTAGTGCTGGGCGAAGTCGCCGGTGATCGGCGTGCCCGGCGCCTCGGCCAGCGTGAGGCTCGGGCAGACCTCGATGCGGGCGCCGGGGGCGGGCGGCTCGGCGGGCAGCTGATGGGCGCCGCCGGGGTCGCGCATGATCAGCCGCACGTGGGCGACCGCGTCATCGTTCGCGCCGGGCTGGATCGGCGCCGGGCGGGTGTCGCCGTCGATGTGGATGGTTGGCAGATAGCGGTAGCCGGTGAGGCGCACCGCGCCGTCGGGCGAGCGGGCCAGGCCGACATAGAAGATCGCCGAGGTGGCCGCGTAGGACTCGGCCTGGAAAGCGCCCTGAGAGGCGAGGAAGTTGGCCAGCGAGTAGATCACGAGGCTCTTGTGCCCGCCGGCGTCGATAATATCGACCGGCTGGAGGGTGTGGGGCTGGGCGCCGAGGATGATGTCGGCCCCGGCCTCGGCCAGGCGCCGGGCGGCGTCGATCTGGCTCTCGTGAGGGTAGAACTGGTACTCGTAGCCCCAGTGGGCCGCCACCACCACCAGGTCCGTCTCGGCGGCGGCCTGGGCGACGGCGTCGAGCACGTCCTGGCGCACCCCGCCCTGGCCGCCGTAGCTGTTGCTCTGGTAGAGCAGATTGACCTGGCCGTATGGGTCTTCGATGCCGTTGGTGCCCCATGTGGCCGCCAGGAAGCCGATCTTCACGCTGACCTCGCCCCGCGTGAGTGTGAGCGGGATGTAGGCGGGGCGGGCGGCGGCGTCGCTGCGCACGGCGCCGTGGTGCAGGATGCCGCTGGCGTCGAGGACTCCCATAGTGGCGTCGAGGCCCTCGGGGCCCCGGTCGAGGATGTGATTGTTGGCGGTAGAGACGACACCGATCCCGGCGCTCTTCAGGGCCGCGCCGAGGGCCGGGTTATAGTTGAAGTTCGGGTAGCCCGTGTAGCCGGCGCCCTCGAGCATGGCGCCGTCGAAATTGGTGTAGGCCAGGTCGGCGGCCTGGAGGAACGGGCGCACATAGTCGAAGAGCGCATCGTAGCCCTGGGCCTCGCCGACGGCCTGAATATTCTCGTGGGGGAAGGTATCGCCGGTGGCCGCAAGGGTGAAGTGGGTCTCGGAGCCGTCGCCTGGTCCGCAAAGGTTGGCGGCAAAGAGGGGCTGGTCGAGGCCGTCGGCCCGCTGGGCGTGTGCGGGGGGCGGCGCGGCCAGCGCGGCCGTGAGGGCCATAAGCAGGGCTGCGATGTGACGGCGAGCCATCGGCGTCTCCTTGGACAGAAGTAGTACTTTTGTGCTATACTATCACGGGGTACGCTTTTTGTGTAGAATAGAGCGGACGTCTGTCGCCATTGTAACGCCGGGCCGACCAGCCGGCCACTGATCGCAGCATATGTCACTGCGCCTCGTCCGCAACCTGGCCCTGCTCCTCATCCCCGTGGCCGTGCTCTACCTTGCCGTCCAGGTGACGCAGAGCGCGCCCGTGGTGCTGTCGCGCTGGGCGCTGGCACCGCCCGTGGCGGCGAAAGCCCTGGTGGGGGCGGCCAACCCGCTGGTGGCCAGGGCCGACCCGGTGGCCCCGTCCCACGAGCGGCTGGCCGCCTTCAACAGCGCCAGCGCCCTGCAGGATCGCGCCGCCGACGGCCAGATCGAGCTTTACAGGCGCGCGCTGCCCGGCGGCGGCGAGCTGGCCTACGTCGTGGCCCGCCTGGGCGAGCAGATCCACATCGAGCTGATCAACGCCGATGGCGCGACCCCGGGCAGCGACGAGCTGGGCGACACGATCTGGACCGACCGCCAGCAGCACCTGGCCACGGTGGCCGAGATGGTGAGCGCCCCCTACGCCGCCCGCGAGGGGATGGATCTGCTCGCGGCGATGGCCTTCGGCTTCCACGGCGCCGTGCGCACCTCGGACGAGGGCAGCGTGGTGATCAACGGCGTTATCCACCGGGTGAACGCGGGGCGCGCGGCCCTCTGTATCACCCCCGGGCAGCGGGCCATCATCGACCGCTTCGACGCCGAGGCCCTTAAGGGCTGCCGGCAGGCTGTGGGCGGCGGGCCGGTGATCCTGTGGCAGGGCAAGATCGCCAACCCCGCCGTCGGCGCCCCCACCGACGATGAGCTGCCCTTCAACCCGCTGGGCGAGGACTTCGTGCAGCTCGACTGGCGGATCAAGATCTATAGCGGCACCTACCCCAAGACGGCTGTCTGCGCGGGCGACCTGCCCGGCGGCGGCTCTTTCCTCGTCCTGGCCACCTCGAACGGCGTCGTTGGCGTCGACTTCGCCCGGGCGCTGCGCGATATGGGCTGCACCGCAGCCCTCGGCGGCGACGACGACACCTCCACCCAGGCCACCTGGCGTGGCCAGCCCGCCTGGCCCAACCAGCCCCGCGAGGTCCCCGACGCCATCGGCGTGTATGTCAGGTCTTAGGGCGCCCCGGCCGCCCCTGCCCCGTTCAGGAGCTGCCCCACGACGAGCTGGATCGCCCCGGGCGCGGCCGTGATCGCGTAGGGGTCGCCCGCCGCGCCCACGCTGGTCAGGTTCTCGTCGAGGGTGTAGCGCTCGACCAGATCGGGCGAGAAGTTGCGGAAGGCCCACGCAACCCCGAGCATCTGCTCGAGCGAGAGGTCGGTCTGGATATCGTCGCGCAGGGCGCTGCTGAGGTCGGCCAGCATCTGCACCTGGCCCAGGACGTTCTGCTCGCGCACGCGCTGCATTATCGCCTGGATCACCTGCTGCTGGCGGCGGGCCCGGTAGTAGTCGCTGTCGGCGTGGCGCAGGCGGGCGTACATCAGGGCGGTCTGCCCATCCAGATGCTGGGGGCCGGGCAGGAAGTGGGCCACCGTGTAGCCGTAGTCCATCGTCGGGTACTCGGGGTCGTAGAGCTCGCTCTCGACGACCAGGTCGATACCGCCGATGGCATCGATGGCCGTGATAAAGGCGTTGAAGTCGGCCCGCGCGACGTGGTGGATGGGGAGGCCGGTCAGATCGCTGACCGTGGCGCGGGCCAGCTCGAGGCCGCCGCCCAGATCGGGGTACATATCGCCGTAGACGGTGGCCGAGTTAATGCGCGAGTAGCCGACGCCGGGGATATTGACGAGCAGGTCGCGCGGGAAGGAGAGCAGGGCCACGCGCTGGCGCGCCGGCTCGAGGCGCAGGACCATAATCGCGTCGGAGCGCGTCTGCCAGCTCTCGCCGGGGCGCCGGTCGCTGCCCAGCAGCAGGATGTTGATCGCCTCGTCGCCGACGGGCGCGACGCCGATCGTGGGCATCAGGGTGGGCAGAGGCGCGGCGCCGCTGATCGAGGGCAGGCTGATCGCTGTGGGCGTGGGGGCGCCGGCCCGGG
>JAAXUL010000231.1 GCA_013336035.1 Chloroflexales bacterium | reverse complement strand
ACCTCGGTGCCGACGGCGACGCGGACGCCCGATGCGACGCGGACGCCCGACGCGACGTATACCTCGGTGCCGACGGCGACGCGGACGCCCGATGCGACGCGGACACCCAGGCCGACGGCGACGCGGACGCCCGGGCCGACGGCGACGCGGACGCCGGACGCGACGCATACCCCGAAACCGGAGCCGAGCGCGACGCCGAAACCGGAGCCGAGCGCGACGCCGAAACCGGAGCCGAGCGCGACGCCGGATCTAAAACCGAGTGCCACGCCGGATCACAGAGAGGGCGAGCATCCCGCGCCGACGCCCGGGGAGCTGCAGGCGCAGCCGTCTGCGCAGGCCTCCGCGAATGTCAACACGATGGGTGTGAGCAGTAGTTCGCTGATCCCATACGCTCTACTAGCGCTGATGATCCTGGCGCTGCTACGACGGCGCTAGGGCTGGGCCGGCACCAGCAGGCGCACCCCAAGGTCGAGGGCCAGAGGTAGCAGGATAAGCAGGATCAGCGGAATCCAGATCGGGCTGAGAATCAAATAGAGCCCCAAGGGCAGCAGGGCGAGGATAACGGCGAAGATCATGCGCCCCACGCTGCCCCACCCGGCGGCCACCGTCACGCCGATGATCGCTAGAATGACAATCACGCCGTCGCTACAGGTGCTGAGCGCGGGGCTGTTGTAGCATGCGTTGAGGGCTGAAGGCACAGCGATGTCGAAGGGCAGCCCCTCGAGCTCAAAGACCGTGGGCAGCACGAGACGCCGCAGCAGGAAAAGGATCATCCCGGCCAGCAACACCGCGTACGCGTAAAGGACCCGTCGGCTTAGCATAGAGGGAAAGGGGTGTGGGAGAGGCACAAGCCTCTCCCACGCTTTGTTAGCCAACCACCACGTTGACCAGCTTGCCGGGGACAACGATGACCTTGCGGATGGTCTTGTCGCCGACATGGCCCTTGACGCGCTCGCTGGCCATAGCCAGATCGTGCAGCTGCGCCTCGCCGGCGCCGGCGGGCACGGTCAGCTTATCGCGGACCTTGCCATTGACCTGTAGGACAATCTCAATCTCGTCCTCGGCGGCCAGGGCGGGGTCGGCCACAGGCCATGCCTGCTGGTGGACGCTGTAGGCGTGTCCGGTACGCGCCCACAGCTCCTCGGCGATATGGGGGGCTACGGGGGCCGCCAGCAGCATCAGGGTCTCGATGGCGGCCCCCCACGCGGGGGTGCCGGCCAGCCCAGCATCGCGAGCTTTATACAGGCCGTTGGTGAACTCCATCAGGGCAGCGACCATAGTGTTAAACTTGAACTCCCTGATATCATTCTCAACGCGCAGGATCGTCTGATGGGTGAGGCGCTGCAGCTGACGCTCGCCATACTCGCCGGGCTGGCCGTGGTCGTCCTCGGGGCTGAGCACAATGCGCCAGACCCGGTCCAGCCAGCGGCGGATGCCGGGGACACCGTCAGTGCTCCAGGGCACGGAGGCCTCGAAGTCTGAGATGAAGCACTCGTAGCCGCGCAGAGCGTCGGCGCCGTGCTTTGCCACCACCTCATCGGGGGTGATGACATTGTTCTTCGACTTCGACATCTTCTCGATCACGATCTGGCCATCGACCTCTTTCGGCGGGGCCAGGATCAGGCCCTGGTTGCGCAGGGCCTGGAAGGGCTCGACGAAGGGGAGCAGGCCATAGTCGTGCAGGAACTTGGTCCAGAAGCGGGCGTACAGCAGGTGCATCACGGCGTGCTCGGCGCCGCCGACATACATATCGACGGGCAGCCAGTAGGCCAGCTCCTGCCTGGTGCCCAGGGCCTTGTCGTTGCGCGGCTCGATGAAGCGCAGGAAGTACCACGACGAGCAGGCGAAGGTGCCCATAGTGTCGGTCTCGCGGCGGCCCTTGCGTCCTTCGGGCAGGGTGACATTGACCCACTCGTCGATCTTGGCCAGGGGCGACTCGCCGGTGGCGGTGGGCTCGTAGCTGTCGACGCCGGGCAGGGTCAGGGGCAGCTGCTCATCGGGGACCATCACCTCCAGGCCATCTTCAGCGTGGGTGATCGGGATAGGCGTGCCCCAGTAGCGCTGGCGGCTGATCAGCCAGTCGCGCATCTTGTAGTTCTGCCGGCCCTTGCCCTGGCCTTGCTCCTCCAGGTAGGCGACAGTTCGCGTGATCGCCTCATCGCCCGGCAGGCCGTTGATCGGCCCCGAGTGGATCGGTGTGCCGGTATCATCGTGGTAGACCAGGTCGCGATAGGCGGGCACGGTGATCAGGTAGGCCATAAAGCTGGGCAGGGCGTCGACCTGTAGCTCGGTGCGGATGCGGCTGGTGATGTGGGCGTCGGCGTCAGCCGAGTCGAAGGCGATCGTCTCGTCGGGGAAGATTGCCAGCCAGCCCGAGCCGGCCACCTCGGTCAGGCCCTCGTGCAGATGGGGGCGCACCAGGTCGGCGTAGGCCCGGGCCTGCGCGCCGGTCAGCTCGACCACCAGCTGGCCTTCATCCTCGCTGAAGGTGTAGCCCGCCTCGCTCAGCCTGGCGGGCAGCCCTGCGCTATAGGTGCCCGGGCGCAGCACCGAGCGGGCAGCGTCATCGGGCCGCTGGATGACCGGGATGATCGGCAGGCCGAACTTCAGGGCGAAGGCGAAGTCGCGCTCGTCGTGGGCGGGCACGGCCATAATCGCGCCGGTGCCATAGCCCATCAGCACATAGTCGGCGACCCAGATCGGGATCTTCGCGCCATTGACCGGGTTGACGGCATAGGTCCCGGTGAAGACGCCGGTCTTCTCTTTATCTTCCACGGGGGTGACCACGGCGGCCTTCGCCCGTGCCTGCTCGGCGTAGGCGGCCACGGCCTCGCGCTGGTCGGGCACGGTCACCTTCGCGACCAGGGGGTGCTCGGGTGACAGGACCATAAAGGTCGCGCCCCACAGGGTGTCGGGACGGGTGGTGAAGACGATGATATCATCGCCGTCCTCCGTCTTGAAGATCACCTCGGCGCCGGTCGACTTCCCGATCCAGTTGCGCTGCATGGTGATGATGCGGGCGGGCCAGTCGACCGTGTCCAGGTCGCGGTCCAGCCGGTCGGCGAAGGCGGTGATGCGGAAGAACCACTGCTTCAGCACCTTGCGCTCGACCAGGGCGCCCGAGCGCCAGGCCCGGCCGTCGGGGGTGACCTCCTCGTTGGCGATCACGGTCTTATCGACCGGGTCCCAGTTGACGGTGGCCTCGCCGCGGTAGGCCAGCCGGAAGCGCTTCAGGAACTCCTGGCGCTGGATCGGCGCGTAGCTGTTCCACTCCTCGGCGCTGACCTGGCGCTCGGACAGGGGCTGGCAGATGCGGGCGGTACCATGAGCGGCCAGCTCGGCCTCCAGCTCGCTGATCGGGCGGGCCGCGTCGGCGCGAGGGTCGTACCAGTGGTCATATAGGCGCAGGAAGATCCACTGCGTCCAGTGGTAGTAGTTGGGCTCCGACGAGGTGATCTCGCGGCTCCAGTCGTAGCTGGCGCCGATCAAGTTCATCTGGCGCTTGTAGTTGGCCGCGTAGCGCTTCGTCAGCACCGAGGGGTTGGTCTTCGTCTTGATCGCCTGGTTCTCGGTCGGCAGGCCGAAGGCGTCCCACCCCATGGGGTGCAGGACGTTGTAGCCCTTCATGCGGTAGTAGCGGGCGATCACATCGGTAGGGACGTAGTTGCGGCAGTGGCCTACGCTCAGGCCCTCGCCGGAGGGGTAAGGGTAGAAGTCGAGGATGTAGTATTTAGGGCGGTTGTCGGCGGGGCCGGTCTTGTACAGCTCATCGGCGGCCCAGCGGTCCTGCCATTTCTTCTCGATCGCTACCGGGTCGTAGCGCTCGGTGGGGGTCTTCTCGGGGCGGCTGTCACTCATAATTTGGTACGCTCCTCAGAGGGTGAGCACGGGTAAGAGCATCGGCGGAAGGGCGCTTCGTGCGAGCTCTAAGGTCGCTAAGGTCCGGTTCCGACATGATGCTCACCCCCCTTCAGGCGCGCCGCAAGAATAAAAAAGCGTAGCATTACAGGCCACACATTAGCGCGGGCTCTTCCGCGCATTATAGCATAAGAGAGCCATTCTCCGCTCCGTCACGGGAATGAGCGGCTACTGCTGCGCCTGCGGTAGATAGGCGGCGAAGAGCTGGCTTACGACGGATACACTGGCGGCCTCGAGGGCTGAGCCTGGCCCGCGCACCGTGATCGTGAGGGTGCCGGGCGCGGCCACGTCGGCGGCGGTCAGGTCGCCGCGCAAGGTTGTGCTGCTCACGTAGGTCGTGGGCCTGTCGGCGCCGTCTGCCTGGGCCACGCTAGCATTGGTGAAGCCGTAGCCCAATATCGTGAGGGTGCGCTCTGTCGCGCCTACTTTGATCAGCCGACTCGTGACGCTGAGGGCCGCGATCAGCTCGAAGGCGCCCAGGTCGCATACGCCGGCCTGGGGGCGCGCGACGCCCCGCTGGTCTGTGGCGGCGCAGCCCCAGCCTGTTGGGTCGCCGCCGTTGAAGGCCGGGCTCTCGCCCGTAATCGCCATCGTGCGTGTCGGGCCGCCATTGTCGGCTAGGGGGGCCAGGCGCGGGTCGCGGAATTGTGGGTCACTCGTCTGGCTGGGCGCGCTCTTGCCCGCGAAACAGGTGACGTCGTTGTAGTAGCTGGCGTTGGTGAGGCGCGGTGGGTACTGGAGGCTGCGCCCGTCGTGGGCTAGCTCCGAGGAGCAGTGCTGCTGGAAGTTGGCGATGCCGCCGGCGGTGTTGTTGGCGAAGACCGAGCTGCTGACCCGCCCGCCGGGCTGGCCGCTGATCTGGCTGTTGCTGATCGCTCCGCCGACCCAGCCAGCATAGTTGTTGGCGAAGGTTGAGCCGATGATCACAAACTGGTCGCTGTTGTTGACCACGTAGAGGGCGCCGCCGTTGGCGTTGTAGCTGCTGCCGAAGGCTGTGTTACCCTCGAAGCTCGAGCTGGTGATCGCCAGGCGGGCCCGCTGGGGAAAGGCCAGGGCGCCGCCTGAGCCGTCCTCGGTGGTGTTGCCCTCGGCGCCGACGGTGCGGCGCGCGCTGTTATCGGTGAACAGGCTGCCGCTGATGGTGATCGTGGGGTTGCCCGTGGCGCCTCCGATGCTTGTACCGCCCCCACCGATGGCCCCGCCCTGGGCCCGTGCGCCGCCGATCACGGCGTTGCCCACAAAGCTGCTGTCGACAATCTGGGCGCCGCTGCTGTTCTCATACATGTTGACGTAGATGGCGCCGCCGGAGTTGTAGGCCCAGTTGTTGGTGAAGGTGCTGCGCTCGACGCGGAAGAGCCCGCCCTCGCCGCCCAGGCCGTCGATCGAGATCGCGCCCCCCAAGCTGTCGCGGGCCGTGGCCCCGATGGCCGTGTTATTGGTGAAGGTGCTGTCGGCAATCGTCAGGTCGCTCTGCAGGGTGTGGATCGCCCCGCCCGCAGCATTGGCCGCGTCGTTGTCGAGGAATTGGCTATCGCGCACGATTACCGAGCCGCCCTGTGAGTAGATCGCTCCGCCGCCGAAGTCGTAGGCGTCTCTGCCGGCGGGCACGCTGGTCAGGGCGACGTTATTGTCTTTGAGGATCACATGCTCGATCACAAGGGCCGGCTTGAACTGGGGCTGGGCCGCCCCGAACACGCTGCGGATCGCGCCGCCGTTGGCCTCGTCCGCTGTGTCGCCGCTGGCCAGCCCGTCAGTGAGCGTCAGGTTTTGTAGCGTGAGCGTGCTGCTGCCGATGTTGCCGAGGGTGTGATGGTTGAAGATCCGCGAGCCCTGGCCCCGGAGCGTGATCAGGCCTTCGCCGTTCATCACAGTCTCTGGGGCGGTGATGTCGAAGGCCTGGGTCACGACGATGGTGTGGGGGGCGGCCCCGCAGTTGAAGGTGATGCTGCCCCCTCCCGCCAGGGCGCTGGCGAGGTCCTGGGCTGTGCAGCTGGCGGGCGTGCCGCTGCCGACCACTTCGCTTGCGGCCGACGCAGGGCGGTCTATGGGCAGGACCAGGGTGACGAGGAGCAGGGAAACGAGGCCGAAGGTGTAGTAGCGCATAGGACGCTCCCTGACCGATTTAACCAATATTTAACTATGGCCAGCATACCGCTGCGTAGCGCCATAGGACAACAGTACCAATGTCCCGTCGAGGTACGGTGGCGCTCATTGGCCTATGGCATCGGGGCTACGGCTCGACCTGTACGCTGCCTAGCTCGATGTAGTCGCCAAGGGGGGCACCATCCTCGGCCCAGACCTTTTGGCGACGGCCGTCCTTGTCGGGACGGTAAAGGCCGACCCGCAGCCGGTACTCGCCGGGTGGCAGGTCCGTGGGCAGGGCCAGGCTGTGGGGGTCGGCGACCCAGTCACCCGGCGTCCACAGTGTAAACGGCAGGGCTCCACCCCGTGGCTGACTATTGCTCTGCGCGACTATCGTCTCATCGCTGTCAACCAGGTGGATGAAGACGGTCCACGGGCGCGGTACCGGCTCCAGGCTGTTCCATGTCAGGGTCAGGGCCAGGTCGGCGGCAGGCCGGGCCGGGCCATCGAGGCGCCAGCCGCGCAGGACCACCCCCCGCTCCCACGAGGCGGCAAAGCGCCCGTAGGTCGGGCTCCCAAGCGTGGCCTGGGCTTCGTGGGGCGCCAGGGCCACCCATCGGTAGGCGGGGCGGATCACGCCGATCGGCATGTAGACGGCCAGCGCGAGCAGGGGCAGGGAAAGGAGGACAGCAGTTGAGCCACGAAGCGTACGAAGCAAGCCGCGGGCCAGCAGCACACCGATCGCCGCGAGCGCCGGGAAGAGCATGCGGCCCTGCCATGCCACTAGGCCTGCTGTCGCGGCGAAGGCCAGGGTCCAGGCCAGGGCCAGGGTCAGGGCTAGCGCAGGTATCTCGGTGCCCTCGCCTCTGCGGTGCACGGCCCCCCGCGCCCACCCGAAGGCGGCCAGGGCGCACACGCCAGCGTAGAGCCATAGCGCCCAGGCCGGCGGGTGCACGCTCATCCAGCCGAAGCGGGCCCAGAATGAGCCGAAGAGCTGCCGCAGGGCGCCCACCCAGGCCGCCGGGTCGCCCCAGGCAAAGGGCTGCGTGGCGAACTCGGCCGTGAACGCGCCCAGGCCGAAGATATCACCGTACAGGGCCTGGTTGCGCCAGAGCCACCATCCCGCCACGGCCAGCGTGGCGAGCATCCACGTCAGGCTCAGGCCGAGGAAGCGGCGGGTATCGCCGCGCGCCGCGCGCCACCCGCCCCAGAGCAGCAGCGGCCCTAGGGCCAGGGCGCTCTGCTTGGTCAGCAGGGCCAGCCCGAACAGCGTGCCCGCCACGAGCGACCAGCGCAGGGGCTTTGCTGGCCGGCCCAGGCAGTGCCACAGGATCGCCGCGCCGAGGGCTGTCAGCAGCGCATCATTACTCACCAGGGCCGTGGTGAAGAGCACCTGCGGGTTCAGGGCCACGAGGGCTGTGGCAAGGACGGCGAGCCGGGGGTCTTGTGGGGCGAGGCGCCGCGCCGCCAGGTAGGTGCAGGCCACGGCGAGGGCGCCCCACAGGCCCGAGACGGCGCGGGCCAGGTGCCACGCCACGGTCTGGATCGCCCAGGGCCACAGCTCGCGGCTGCCGCGCATAAAGGCCGCGGGTTCATCGCCGCCGGCCCAGACGAAGCGCGGGTTGGGGGTCAGCAGGATGGGCCGCTCGGCGGGCGGGAGCCAGGCGACGGCGGGGATAGCCAGGGCGTAGGCCAGGGGCGGCTGGTGGCCCTCGCCGGGCACATCGCCCGCCTCGGGCGCCGGGCGCTGGACGGGCAGGCGACCCTCGCCTGACAGGAACAGCACATAGGCCAGGTGCCCCGGCTCATCGGGCCCCTCGCCCAGGGGGATGGCCCAGTTATAGAGCGCGTGGAGCGCGACGAAGAGGACGAGGATAGGCCAGAGGGGGCTGCGCATCTTGGCGGAGGGTTCAGGGAGGACGGGGCCCTCCCTGAAGCTGCCTAGCCGAACTGCTCGACGAAATCGATCGATCCGCCGTAGAAGCCTCTGATATCATCGATCCCGTACTTGAGCATGGCGATGCGCTCGGGGCCAAACCCGCCGGCGAAGCCGCTGAAGTGCTCGGGGTCGTAGCCGCCATTGCGCAGCACGTTGGGGTGGACCATCCCGCAGCCGCCTATCTCGAGCCAGCCGGCGTGCTTGCAGATTCGGCAGCCCTTGCCGTCGCAGAGAAAGCAGCTGACATCCATCTCGGCGCTAGGCTCGGTGAAGGGGAAGAAGCTGGGGCGCAGGCGCACCTTCGTGCCTGGGCCATACATACGCTCGGCGAAGTAGGCCAGGGTGCCCTTCAGATCGCCCATGGTGATATTCCGGCCGACGGCGAGGAACTCAAACTGGAAGAACTGCATCTCGCTGCGGACCGTCACCTGCTCGTTGCGGTAGCACTTCCCCGGCACCAGCACGCGGATCGGGTTCGGCGCGTGGCGGCGCATGGCGTGGATCTGGGCGTTGGAGGTGTGGGTGCGCAGCAGCACCGACGGCGACCCCTCGGGCATCTCGACGTAGAAGGTGTCCTGCATATCGCGGGCCGGGTGATCGTCGGCGAAGTTGAGCAGGCTGAAGTTATACTCGTCCAGCTCGACCTCGGGGCTCTCCCCGATCTGGAAGCCCATCTCGGCGAAGATCTCCTGGACCTGCTGGATCACCTGGTTGGTGAGGTGGATATGGCCGAGGGCGGGCGGGCGCCCGGGCATGGTCACGTCGATACAGTCGGCAGAGAGCTCGGCGTCCTGGGCGGCGCGCTTGAGGCGGGCCTCGGCTGCCTCAAAGGCGGCCTCGAGCTGCTCGCGCAGCGCATTGACCCGGCGGCCCACCTCGGGGCGCTGGTCGGCGGGCAGGGCGCCGAGGCCACGGCTGAGGCGGGTGAGGGAGCCCGACTTGCCGATGTACGTGCTCTTCCACTCGGCGAGTCCACTCAGGTCTGCCGCGGCCTCAAGGGCTTCGGCGGCCTCGTGCTCCAGGGTGGCCAGATCGTCGATCACGGTCATCGGTTTCGCCTTACATCTACGCTTGAAAATCGATGCTTACCAAATGGCGGACCGGTCTCATTCTAAATCGAAAAGCCAGAATCGTAAATCGTAGATCCGGCCTACGTCCTCCCGCGTGTGCGTTGGCGCAGGGCCTCGAAGAGGATGACGCTCCCGGCGACGCCGGCGTTGAGCGACTCGGCGCGGCCGACCATGGGGATGGCGATACGGTGGGTGGCGAGGGCCATGCCGTCGTCGCTGATGCCGCGGGCCTCGCCGCCAATGATCAGGGCGGCGGGCTGCTTCCAGTCGGCGGCGAAGTAGGGCATTGTGGCCTCGGCGTCGGCGGCGAAGACCATCTGGCAGGTGCTCAGCTCGAGGCTGATCTCGTCCCAGCCAAGGTCTGCGCGCAGGGGCAGGCTAAAGTGGGCGCCCATCGCGGCCCTCACCACCTTGGGGCTGTAGGGGTCGGCGGTGCCGGTCGCGCAGAGGGCCAGACCCACTCCGGCGGCCTCGGCCGAGCGCAGGAGCGTGCCGACGTTGCCGGGGTCCTGGATGCCATCGAGGACGAGGCGCAGGCCGGGGCGGGGCTCGTGGGCGGGCCACGCGCAGGCGGCGAGGACCGGCCCGTCCAGCACCCGCCACAGGCTGCTGCCCACCACCGCGCCGGCCGGGCCCAATGCCGGCGTCGGCAGCCGGGTCGATTTCGTAAATATTGTAAGCTACAATATGAAAGATAAGGCGCACCAAGATTTCTCACTGTTGCAAAAGCAGGGCAGCAGCACGAGTGGTCTGACACGCCAAGCAAATATCGTCGGCAACTGGGTCTCCATGGGGCCGAGTTCGCAGCGCGGGATGTCGATTTACGGCGG
>JAAXUL010000230.1 GCA_013336035.1 Chloroflexales bacterium | reverse complement strand
GGGATGGAGCGGGCCCTCGGCGAGTGGACCACCAACGCGACCCTGCTCGGGCAGGGTGCGATCGCCCTGGCTCGCCTCCAGCAGGCCCTCGGCGACGATGCAGGTGCCGACGCGACCCTGGAGCGGTTCGCCGCCCTTGGACAGGAGCACGCCTTCGACCCGCTGGTGCTTGCCCGCGCGGCAGCGCTGCGGGCACAGCTAGCCCTGGGGCGGGGTGCACTGGACATAGCGGAGCGCTGGGCCAGGAGCAGCGGTCTGGGCACTGACGACGAGCCCGCCTTCCTCCGCGAGGTCGAGTATCTGGCGCTGGCACGCCTCCTGATCGCCCGGGGGCGCACGAGCACCCCCGAGCAGATCCCGGTCGCCCTCCAGCTGCTGGAGCGGCTGCGGGCTGCGGCCGAAGCCGGCGGGCGCACCGGCAGCATGATCGAGATCCTGAGCCTGGAGGCTCTGGCCCGCCAGGCAGGGGGCGATGCGCCGGCGGCCCGCGACACCCTGACGCGCGCCCTGGCCCTGGCCGAGCCCGAGGGCTACGTGCGCCTCTTTGTGGACGAGGGGGCGCCGATGGCTGCGCTGCTGGAGACGCATGCCGCCATGCACGCTGGCGACGGCGCGCCGCACCAGCACTACGCCAACCGGCTGCTGGCCGCCTTTGCAGAAAGGATGAAGGAAGAGGGAGAAGGGATGATGCCGGACCTTCATCCTTCATCCCTCCTGCCTCATCCTTCCATCGAGCCCCTGAGTGCGCGCGAGCTGGAGATTCTGCGGCTGATCGCCGGCGGCCACTCCAACCAGGCGATCGCCGACGCGCTGATCATCGCGCTCGGCACGGTCAAGAAGCACATCAACAACATCTATGGCAAGCTCGCTGTGCAGAGTCGTACCCAGGCCCTCGCCCGCGCCCGCGAGCTCGGCCTGCTCTAAATGCTCCCTTGCTTGCCCTCCCTACAAAACCTCTGTTCGGTGCCGCAAGCAAAGCAGGGCTTGCAAGCATGTAGCTCCTGCGGAGGCAGCCAGCTAGACGCTCATGCTCAGCGTGTGGTAGCCAATTGCGCCATCAGGGTGCGGCCCGCGTTGCTCGCCCACCTGCGTGGCGTCCGTGCCGTCGGTTGCGCGGGCGCGGAAGGTATGTCGTCCCGGTTGGCGCGGCCAGTTGTAGCGCCAGAGCACCCAGGTCAGCGGGCTGAGCAGCGGGGCGAGCAGGTGTGCTGTGGCCCAGGCGCCCTCGTCCACCTGAACCTCGACCTGGCGAATGCCCCGGTCGCCGGCTCAGTCGATCCCGCCGATCGGGAGGGGCGCCTCGTCCGAACCGTTGACCTCGATGCCAGAAAGGCGGCAGTGCAGCCAGCCCGGAGCGCACCAGCAATGTCCCAGGCATAGGCGGCAACCAGGCGTATGTCGCTGACCCCAAGCTGCGCGGCAGCCATCTGATAGTCATCAGGGACGGGCTTCAGACGCCTCGCCGCGTCGATGGAGAGCTGCCGCTCGAAGAAGTCGGCCAGCCTGGATGCTGGCTCTGTTTTGCTACCAAACTTACTCTTTACACTTCTATACATCCTATAGAGGAAAGGCTTACCACTTTTTGGCTTTCGTAAGCGTACAGTCATACATCCTAATTACATCCTAACCCGTTGACAGTGGCAAATGGTAGCGGAAGCAGTGGAATTGACTTCCGCATCAGGACGCGGTAAAATACGTGTGCGGATGACTGTGGATGCTCGCTTCCCGGACTTAAAAACCGCTGGGGGCAACCCCTTACGGGTTCGAGTCCCGTCTCCGGCACCAGCATTGGGATGCGCTAAACGGCCTCTGTGTCCACCCGGGCATGGGGGCCGTTCGCTGCCCCCGGGAGCAATGACGGGGGCAATTGGGTCATCGCTCCCTCCGCAGCTGCTCCGACAGTCCGGCGATGGCAATCGACTTGGATTCGTCGAGGGCGTGGGCGTAGATCGCGGCGGTGATCGCTGGGGACGCGTGCCCGAGGATCTTCGAGACGGTCACGAGCGGCACCCCATCGGCGAGCATCAGCGTGGCGGCGGTGTGGCGCAGGTCGTGGAAGCGGATGTCAGGTAGCCCGGCCTTCTCGAGCACCTGGCGGAAGTGATCGAGCAGGCAGGAGATGTGGATCGGCCCGCTAGTCTCGGTGGTGAAGACGAGGGTGCCCCAGGGGTCACGCCACTTCTCACCCAGAAGCGCCCGCTCCTCGGCCTGGTTCTCCTGGTGCTCGCGCAGCACCTCGAGCAGATCCTCGTCGAGCCGCAGCGTGCGCTCGCCGGCCTTGGTCTTGGTGGACTGGAGTACGAACTCGCGGGGCGCGTCCTGCTTGCCGCCCTTGCGGGCGCGCTGGAGCTGCTGGTGAATGCGGAGCGTCCCGCGCTCGAAGTCGATCGCCCGCCAGGTCAGGCCGAACAGCTCGCCCTCGCGCATCCCCAGGTTCACCGCCAGCCGGTAGAGGGCGTACCAGCGGTGGTCCTCCACGGCCTTGAGCAGAATCTGCACCTGCTCGACGGTCAGCGGCTGGATGTCGGGCTTGGGCACGGGCGGGAGTTCGATCGCCGCGGCCGGGTTGCGGGCGACGTAGCCGTTGCGCACGGCGACCTCGTAGGCCTTGTGGAGCCGGGCGTGGGCGTTACGCACGGTCTTGGGCTCCACCCGGGTGGTCAGGTCGTTGACCCACGCCTGCACCTCGGCCGGCGTGAGCTTGTCGAGGCGGCGCCGGCCCAGCGTCGGAGGCTGTAAAATAAGTTGTGTAAACGGTGCGTCCTGAGGAGAGCCAGTTTGGGGTATACTACGGCCCTTTGCTGGCAGGAAAAGGACTGACACCATGACTGACACACGACGCACGACGACCGGGCGCAGAGTGCCGCCGGCTGAGGGCGAAGCTCCTGCGACGAACCTGCCAGCGATGCCCTCGGCTGAGCGCATCCAACAGGAGCTGGTCACAGCCAAGAACCTCGACGACTTCTTCGGCAAGGAGGATATCTTCGCCCGACTGTTCGCTACCACCATCGAGCAGATGCTGGAAGCCGAGCTCACCGCTCACCTCGGCTACGAGCGCTACGCGACCGAGGGCCGCAACTCGGGTAACAGCCGTAACGGCAAGCGCACGCGCACGCTGCGCACCTCGGCCGGCGATACCACCATCAGCGTTCCCCGCGACCGCAACGGCAGCTTCCAGTCGCCCTTGCGGGAGCCCTACCAGACGAGTACGAATGAGCTGGAGGAGAAGGTCATCGCGCTGTACGCCAAGGGGCTTTCGCTGCGCGACATTCAGGCCACGCTGAAGGACGTGTATGGCGTGGATGTGTCGCCTACCACACTGAGCGCGGTCACGGACAAGGTATGGGAGCTGGTGGAGAGCTGGCAGAACCGCCCGCTGGCCGCGGTCTAGCCGATCATCTACCTCGACGCGATCCACATCAAGCTCCGGCGCGAGGGCAAGGTGCAGAATACCGAGCGCGATCACCAGCCGATAGCCCAGGGCGAACGGCTGGACCAGGGCCGGCTCGAAGGTGAGGAGAGCGCCTCCGTCCAGCGACCGATTGACCCGAGCGGCGCCTGGGCGTATACTTCGAACGTGGTCTAATTAGACAATTGGCTAACTGTCTATGGAGAACGCCCTGACCCAGACGCTGCAGGCCATGGCCGACCCGACCCGGCGGGCCATCCTTCAGATGCTCAACGCGGGCGACCTGACCGCCGGCGAGATCGCGGCCCGCTTCGCGATCTCGGCGCCGAGCGTCTCGCACCACCTGAGCGTGCTCAAGGCCGCCGACCTGGTGGCCAGCCAGCGCAGTGGGCAGAAGATCATCTACCGGCTGAACACCACCGTGGTGCACGAGGTGCTCCAGCAGATGATGCAGCTCTTCGCCGTGGGCGGCAGCGCCCCGGCGGCTAACGACACGGAGACGAGCGATGCGTAACCAGCGCCTCCTCTACATGGTCGTGGCGGCGATGTTTCTCTTCGGCCTGGCGGCCCTGCCGTTTGTGCCCAACCCGGCGCCGATCCACTGGAACGCCGCTGGCGAGGTCGATGGCTACGGCAGCCCGCTCGTGGCCACCTTCCTGGCCCCGCTGATTGCGCTGGCGACGCTGGTGCTGATGCAGTGGCTGCCCCGCCTCGACCCGCGCCGCGAGAGCTACGCCCAGTTCGCCGGCACCTACCGCCTGATCATGACCGTCCTGGTGCTCTTCTTCGCCGTCCTTGAGCTGATCACGGTTGGCGCGGCCCTGGGCTGGCCGATCAGCATCCCCCGGGTGATGATGTTCGCCATGGGCCTGATGTTCGCTCTGATCGGCAATGAGCTGGGTCGGGTGCAGCCAAACTATTTCGTCGGCATCCGCACGCCGTGGACCCTGGCCGACCCCGAGGTCTGGCGACGCACCCACCGTGTGGGCGGGCGCATGATGGCCGGGGCCGGGCTGCTCATGCTGCTGCTCGGGCTGGTAGCCCCGGCGGAGGTCGGCTTCTTCCTGGGCGTCGGTGCGCTGCTCGTCGCGTCCCTGGGCGCCGTCGCCTACTCGTACATCGTCTGGCGCCAGCGCGCCAACCAGAGGATAGCGCCGTGACTACCGCAACACAACGAATCGACCGCAAGGGCGTGCTGAGCTTCATACTGCTCGCCTACGGGCTGGCCTGGCTGTGCGTGAGCCCGCTCTGGCTCAGCGGGCAGGGCCTGCGCCACCCGCTGGCCGTGCCGCTGATGACCGCGATGATGTTCGCGCCGGCGATCGCCGCGCTGATCGTGACCCGCTTTATCAGCCGGCCCACTGGCGGCCTGCGCGATGAGCTGGGCCTCCGGCTGGGCAAGGGCCGGCGCTGGGGCTGGCACTGGCTCTTCGCCTGGCTGGCGGTGCCGGCCCTGGTGCTGGCGGCGCCCTTCGTCGGCGCGGCTCTCGGGCTGATCCAGCTCGACCTGGCCACCTTCTCGGGCTACCGCGCGCTGCTGGAGCGGGCCGGGGCCGGCGCAACCCTGGAGCAGATGCCCATCCAAACGCTGATCCTGATCCAGCTGGCCTCGGGCATCCTAACCGCGCCGCTGATCAACGCCATCCCGACCCTGGGCGAGGAGCTGGGCTGGCGCGGCTACCTGCTGCCGCAGCTGCTGCCACTGGGCCAGTGGCAGGCCCTGCTGCTCAGCGGGGCGATCTGGGGCCTCTGGCACGCGCCGGTGATCTTGCTCGGCTACAACTACCCGCAGCACCCGCAGCTGGGCGTGCTGCTGATGATCGGCTTCTGCATGGTCTGGGGTGTGATCTTCGGCTGGCTGCGCCTGGCCACCGGCAGCGTCTGGCCGGCGATGCTGGCCCACGGCGCACTCAATGGGATGGCCGGGGGGACGCTGCTCTTCCTGCGGGCCGATACCAGCTACGACACGGCGCTGGCCGGCGTCACCGGGCTGAGCGCCTGGATTCTGCCGCTGCTGCTGATCGGCCTGCTGGCGGTCACCCGGCGCCTGCCGGTGGGCGACGCGCCCGATGTGGTGCACTCCCGGCTCGAGCTGGTGGCGGCCGCCTCTGGAGAGTAAGCGCCAAGGCGATGTATGACCTCTTCTGCTTCTCCCACGGGAGGCGATTGCAGAGCGGCTGGCCGCCGCCAGGCTCCTGGTGGAGAGCGTCTTCGGCGCCTGGGACTCCTCGCCATTCGACCCGGTCGCCTCACACGAGATGATCTTCATCACCCGGCTTGCCAAGGGTTGACGAACTCACGCGCCATCAACTCGGCCCTGGCGCTAGGGGTAGCGCCCGAAGGCCCAGGTCTGCCCATTCGGCCCGAACAGGTAGATGGTGTTGGTGCCCTGCATATAGATGGCCGCGCCGGTGAGCCTCGCGTCGTTGTCGTGGTAGGACTGCACCACGCCGACGTCGCCCCGCTCGGCCGTCACCGCCCAGCCGAGCGCCTCGCGCACGCCCGGCGCCTCGCGCCAGACCTTGCCGAAGCCGCGCTTGGGCTCCTGGAGCCCCGGCGGCGGGGTCAGGCCGGCGGTCTCCGGCTCCCATTGCTGCCAGCGGTCGGCGTAGCCGGTCCAGGTCACCGGCAGCGGCGTGGTACGAATGCTGTAGATGCGGGTGTTGAAGGTCTGGCCTGTCCAGACCATCACGCCCCGCTCGAAGTACTGCTCGGCCAGAGGCAGATCGCGCTGGGCGACCGTCGGGCAGCCGGTGAGGTACATCGCCAGCCCGTAGGTCCTCCACGTGGAGTCGCCAAAGGCCGGGTCCATGCCCACGGCGCAGGTGGCCGAGGGCTCGCGCAGGAGCTGCTCGTGGCCGAGCAGCCCGAGCATGACCGGCGCGCCGGGCAACTCCGCGTGGCGCTCCATGCGCCGGCGCTCGAAGTACTGGACCTCGCCGCTCCACGGCCCCATGGTCATCGTGAACGGCTCGCTGAGCGGGTAGCCCATACGGGCCAGGCCGCCGCTGCGCTCCCAGAGCTGGAGGTACGGCCCGCAGAGGCTGTGGCGGGTCTGGGGGAAGTAGCGGCAGCCGCGCGCCGCCGGCCCATCGACCCCGACCGGCCGGGGGAGCAGGGGATACGCGGTGAACTCCTGGAGCTGCTCGGCGCCGAGCCGCCCGGCGAGGATACCCAGGCCCTCACCGCTGTGGTCCTCCAGCCGGTCGCGCTCGAACCACTGGACCGGGCCCTGGAAGACGATGTTGAACTGCTCGTCGCGGACCTCCTCGACCTGCACAGGGCCGATGGGGAAGCCGAAGATCGGCAGGCCGCCGTTGCGCTCCCAGTACGCACGGATCGCGCCGTCGATACAGTAGCCGGTCTCGGGGAAGCAGCGCGCCGTGGTCTGCGCGGCCGCCGGGACCGCCGGGATGAGCGGCATCAAGACGAGCAAAGCGCCCAGAAAGAGAAGCTTGCGAACCATGATCCACCTCCTTGTCTCTCCCTCCTCAGCCTACCACGCCGCGGCTGAAACGGAATGAGCGCGGCCCACCCGAGGTATCAGCGAGCGCTTCTCGCCGCCCGAGAAAGCTGAGACGCGCACCTGACAATGACGTGACGAAATCGCTGGGCAGTGGCAGCCGCATACGAAAGGGCTCGGCCGGGTGGGACTGCCTATCCTGTGATGCTCGCACGTCCTCCCTGTGGTGAGCGTTCAGCATCAGTGCTAGGATAGAGTGGGGCGCGTAGAGCGCGTCCTTACGCCTTTCGTCGCCTGCGAGACGTCTACGACTCCGCTGATCTTACCCAATAGAGGGAGCGCCGTATGCTTCGCATCACTATCATCACCGTCGTCGCCACCGCACTCCTGACCATCGCCGGGTGCGGCCCCAGCGGCACCAGCACGCGCCAGCTCCACGAGCAGGACAGCGGCCAGAGCGTGGAGCTGCGGACCGGCGATCAGCTCGAGATCATCCTCGACGGCAACCCCACCACGGGCTACACCTGGGAGCAGACCGAGGGGAATGGGGCGGTCTTGCAGCTTGCCGGCGAGCCGACGTACACCTCGGAGAGCAACCTGATCGGCGCGGGCGGAACCTACGTATTCCGCTACGCGGCCGTCGCGCCAGGGGAGACAACGCTCACGCTGATCTACCACCGCTCGTTCGAGCCGGATGTCCCGCCGCTCAAGACCTTCACCGCACCGATCGTCGTGCGTTGAGTCATACGCCTCGCTCAGGGAGCGCATATCGCGCACGCTGGAGGCCCTCACTCCTCACCCCGACATCGAGCGTTATCACGTGCCCGGCTCGGTGGCGCGGATGAGCGCCAGGTAGTCGTCGGGCTCCTGGTAGTGCAGGCACAGCGACGACCAGAGCGCCATGTGGGGCAGGCCGGCGGGGTGCGCCCGGCGCACCTCCTGGGCCGCGACGAGCAGCGGCAGGTGCTCCGCCTCCTTCAGCGCGGCGATGGCGAAGCTGGTCGAGCGGCTGATGCCCGCCCCACAGGCGACGAGTACCGTCTTGCCGGCGACGTGCTGGGCAAGCACAAAGTCCACCCCGCAGCGCAGCGTTTGCTCATCAAATGGCTCGCCGTCCTCGACGGGGAGGTACAGGGTCGTGATGCCGGGTGGCTCGACCGGGGCGGCCAGGTGTAGCAAAGCGCCCACTTGCGCCCGGGCCAGCAGCGCATCATCAAGCGTCTCGCGATACTTGCCAATCAGCAGCCAGGGGCGAACGTACTGCATCGAGCGTCCTTGTCTCGTTGGCTGAGCTAGTCCTCGGCCGCGTGCACCTGCACTGCCGCCTCGCCCAGGATGACGCCGTTGACCTGCACCGCGATGCGGTGCGGGCCGGGGTAGAGCCGCCGCACGGTGACCGGCGCAAAGGAGTGCTGCTTGAGCAGCCGCAGGGTCGCGCCAGCGGCGAGCACCTGCGAGCGCAGCTTGAAGACTTTGGCCCGCGCCGCCCCGCGCGCGCCCGGCAGGTGCAGCACATAGTCCACGACCAGCTGTTGCGACGCCGCGGCCGTGCTCCGCAAGGTGACGGCGATGGTCAGCGTCTCGCCGATACGCAGCGTCGCGGGCGTGAGCTCCAGGGCGATTAGCTCTACCTCCGGCGCCTCAGCGCCAAGGAGCCGCAGCGCCTCCGGGTGCCCCTGTTTGACGAGCGTGCGCAGCGCGTGGCGGATGATCCACTGGCGCTCGTCGCCCGCCCCCTGCTGCCAGCGGGCGAGGGTCGCCAGGACGAGCTCGGGGTGGTCCTTGGCGATGTCGTTGAGGTTGTTGGCGACCGACTTCCGCACGTAGTCCGAGGGGTCGTCCTTGAGCACTTCCAGCAGCGCCAGCACCGGCGCGGGGTCGGCGAGGAATGTGGGGAGGCGCGCGGCCCAGGGCAGGCGGGGCCGCGTGCCCTCGCTCACCAGCCGGCGGACGTGGAAGCTCGGGTCGTGCGCCCAGCGCTGGAGAGTTGCCAGGATCTGCTCGGGGTAGCGCAGCAGGAAGGGGCGGATGGCGAACTCGGCGGTGTGGCGCTGCGTGATCGCGTGCATTGCCTGGAGCGACTCGTCGAGATGCTCCAGCCCATAGTGCTCGACGAAGGCCGCGATGGGCCAGAGGAGCCACCCGTCGCTGAACATCCCCTCGGCGTCGGTGGGTGGCGCGTCAAGGAGCGCCAGGAGCAGGCGCATCGCCGCAGGGTAGTCCGGCGGCAGATGCCGGCGCAGCCCGGCGGCGATAGTGGCGATGCGGCCCTTCAGCTCAAGGGGCTCGAGCTGCGGCGTGACCTCGGCGATGAACTGGGTCGCAGGGAAGGCCGTGTGGATCGCAAGCAGCCGCAGCGCAAGCTCCTCGACCAGTTGAGGGCCGACGGAGGCCTTGAAGGGCTGCGGCTCGGCGGGTCGCTGCTGTGTCATCCTCGATCTCCCTGAGGACCGGTATTGCGTCGCGGAAGCGGCGGGGTATGCGGAGCTATGCTAGCATCGTCAGGCAGATTGCGGGCGACTACGATCCTGAAACCCGAGCGGAGGGAGCCATGGCGATCTTCATCGGTGGCCTTCCGCTGGGTGATGCGGTGACACGGCCCGGCCCCCCCGCTCGAGGCCAGGCATAAGCAGCACCTTGCCCGCGCCCATCTCGCCCCGGTAGAGCGCGACCGCGGCCGGCGCCTCGGCGAGGGGGAAGCAGGCGCGCACGGTCGGCGGCACCTCGGCGGCAAAGCGCTGGATCGTGGCCAGACCCTGGAGCGCCCGCAGGTACCCGCGCCGCTGCTTCCACTCCATCAAGTAGAAGCCCTCGACGCGCAGCCCGTCGAAGATCAGCCGCTCCGGGGGGACTGCGGAGGGCTCGTCGGCGAGGGTGCCGTAGAGCAGCAGGCGTGCGCCCACCTCACCCATCAGATTCGAGCCCCAGCACGCGACCCGACCCGTCGTCGTCAGCGCGCAGGTGTGATAGCCGCCGG
>JAAXUL010000916.1 GCA_013336035.1 Chloroflexales bacterium | reverse complement strand
GACACCGCAGCGCCGCGCCGACCATGGCGTCGGCGCGGCGCTGTGTGGGAAGAGCTTAGGCGGCGTTGACCGGCACGACGCCGGCCAGCGGGTCGATCGGCTCCAGCTGGCTACCTCGCAGCAGCACGGCGTTGGATGGCCAGGGGTTCGGGTAGCTTTGCTGGATGGCCGTGCCGGCGCTGACGAGGTCAAAGACGCTGCCGGCGCTGACGAGGTCAAAGACGCTGCCGGCGCTGACGGGCATCGCCAGCAGCACATTGCGCGAGGGGGCGGCCACAATCCAGCCCTGGCGCGAGAAGCGCGCTGGCAGCGCGCGCTCTAGCCAGTCCGGGAAGAGCAGCCGGCTGGCGCCGTAGCCGTCATCCGTGTCGAGGAGCCACAGCTTCGGCTGCATCTGGCGCGGGCGCGGGCCGCGCTGGACCAGGCCCCAGAGGTTCTGCCGCCCGCGGGCGTAGACCTCCTCGGCGGTGAGGCCCCAGGCGTCGATCTCGATACTGAGGACCCGGCGCATCGTCGTCGGGCGGTCCTCGACCAGGCACTCGCGCAGCGCCCGGGACGGCGGCCAGGCCCGCCAGCTCCACCCATCGCGCTCGGCATTGTCCCGGCGCTCGAGGCGCGCGAACACCCGCTCGGCAAGGTCGGACCAGGCCTGCATCGACGACGTGCCCATGCTCTCCAGTGCCGTCTGTACGGCCCGCTCGACCACACCGGGCAGGGTGTTCAGGCCGACCTCCAGGCTCCGCCAGAAATTGAACGGGTTGACCTGGACCTGGCCGCCGTCGCTCCGGGCGACGTGGAACAGGTGGCCGTCCCAGGCGACCGACGTGACGCCCTCTGCGGCGCGTAGGCCCGCCTCCAGGGCGCTCAGAAACTCCTCGTGACTCGCAGTCATGGGGTTGCCTCGTGTATTGGTGATGGTTCTGAGGGCCGTTGCAGCCAGAACCGCGCCAAGATCTGGCGCGGTTCTGGCGCAAGTTGGCGCAAGTTGGCACAAGTTGGCACAAGTTGGCGCCAGCCCGGCCCGTCGCGCTACTTCACGCTCATCGGCATGATGATGTGCGTGTAGGAGTCCTGGCCGACGAGGCGGAAGACTCCGGCGCTCTGGGGCGACTGGGTCTCCAGGGCGAACTGCTCGGTCTTGATGGCGGCCAGCAGCTCGGTGAGGTACTTCACGTTGAGCGCGAGCGTGCCGCCGGGGCCGTGGACCAACGCGGCGATCTCGCTGGTGTTCTCGCCGACCTCGACCGTGGCGGCGCTGATCACCAGCTTGCCGGCGCCGCCGCCCTGGCCCGGCTCCAGCGACAGCTGGAGCACGTTCTGGCCGGCGAAGAAGGAGGCCAGCTTGACGGCCTTGGCCGTCGCCGCGGTGTCGAGGATGGTGCGCGCGAGGTACTGCTGGGGGATGATCCGGTCCACCTCGGGGAACTTCCCGTCGATGAGGCGCGAGACCAGTTCGGTCGCCGGGGTGTGGAAGAGGACCTCGCCGGCGGACACGGTGATGCTCACCGGCTCCTCGGCGATGAGGCGCTGCAGCTCGGCCATCGCCGCCGCCGGCACGATGAACTCGGCGGCCTCGGCCACCGGCGTGTCCAGGACGACGGTGCGCACGGCGGCGCGGAAGCCGTCGGCGGCCTGGAGCGTGAGCAGTTGGTCTTTCAGGCGCACAAAGACGCCGGCGAGCACGGGGCGCGAGTCGTCGGTGGCCGCGGCAAAGACGATCTGGCTCAGGGCCTCGCCGAGCACATCAGGCGGTAGGGTGACCGCTGGCGTGCGCCCGTCAAGGCTGGGGATGGCCGGGAACTCGTCGGCCTCGATGCCCTTGATGCGGGTCGTGAAGGGGCCGCACTCGAGCGTGATGGTCTGGATGCGCGGGTCGAGGGTGATGCTCACCGGCTCGTTGGGGAGCTGCCCGACGACGTCGGAGAGCAGCTTGGCCGGCACCGTGACCTCGCCGGCCTCGACGACCTGGCCTCCGATCCAGTGGGTGGTGGCGATCTCCAGGTTGGTGCCGACCAGCTTGAGCCGGGCGCCGTCGGTGGCCAGCAGGACGTTGGCGAGCACGGGCATAGTGCTCTTGCCCGCGACGGCGTGGCTCACCACGCTCAGGCCTCGCTTGAGGTTCTCTTGCAGGCAGATCAGTTTCATCGGGGTCTCTCTCTGTTCAGCGTTCAGCGGGCCTACGCGGTGGGAGTGTCGGGCGTGGGCGGCTCGATCGCCCGCTCGTCCGTGAAGAGGCAGCCGGGGTGCAGCCAGCGCAGGCCGAAGATGGCGATCTTCGCCTGCACGCTGGGGCGCTGGCCGTCGAAGGGCTGCTCGCAGCGCCAGCAGATCGCGCCGGCGCGGGCGAGCTCGGCCTGCTCGGCCTCGTGCTCCTCGTAGCACAGGCACTCCCAGGGCGGCTGCACATCGCCGTCATCCGTGCCGGTCCAGCCACAGAACTCGCAGGTCGGCGGCTCATCGGCCGGCATCGGGGCGACCCACTCGGCGAGATCCCACAGCGGGTCGCAGATGAGGCGGCTGGGGCGGGAGAGCAGGCCTCCCAGCCGGGAGACGGCGTAGTCGCGCATGCGCACGCTGGGCGAGCTGGCGTAGAGCGCCGGGGTGATGGCCTTGAGCATCGCGGCGCGGAGCGCCCAATCGAGTGAGGCCGCCTCGCGCAGCACGCGCGCTAGGCGGCGGCGCGGGTGGCGCAGCCAGCTGCCCAGCAGGCTCTTGGCGCAGCGGGGGCACCGGTCCTCCATGACGCAGTCGCAGGGGTCGGCGAAGGTCATGGAGCCGGCGCTGAGCGAGCAATCACGGGCGCCGGGGTCCTCGCTGTAGCTGACCTCGCCGGCGCCGTGGCAGGTCGGGCAGTGGTTCGGCCAGTCGGTGGCGTAGCGGTCGAAGGCCTCGCGGCGTTGCCGGCAGCGCTCGCTGTGCTGGTCGGGGTGGTAGGGCGGCTCCGCCGCCGCCCGCTCCTGGGGCGGGCGGCGGAAGGCGACGATGATGGCGATCTTCATCGGTGGGGCTTCTTTCTCAGGCGCTGGCCGCCGTGACGCGGGCGATGAACTCCAGGAACAGCGTGTACTCGGCCTCGCCACCGTTGCCCATGTTCAGGCGCACGGTCTCGACGAGCAGGTCGCGGTTGGCCTCGGGGCGCTCCACCAGATCGAGGGCCGGGCCGAGGCCCGTCCACTCGTCGTGCATCAGCATCAGCACGCGGCCAACTTGATCGTCGGTCAGGGCCGCGACCTGCGCGGGGACGCGGGGGTCCAGGGCGGGGCCGTCAGAAGCGTGCGTCATCAGTGATCTCGCTTTCGGTGGAGTGAACTTCCCAGGGGGCGGACGGGTCGCCGCTCAGCCGAAAGGCGCTGAGCGGCGCGGCGAAGCGGAGGAGGCTTTCGTTGTCGGCCTTGCCGAAGGTGACCTTGCCGTTGGCCAGGGCGCCGGTGACTCGGCACCGCAACGTGCCGCCCAACGGGGCGTGATAGATCAGCCGCGAGCCGATATCCAGCTCGGGCGCGTCGGTGGTTTCCAATCTCACTCCCGCGTGAAGAGGACGATCGGCCAGGGCCCGGCCTTCGCGGCGTCCTCGGCCCACCAGATCAGCCAGCGCAAGA
>JAAXUL010000915.1 GCA_013336035.1 Chloroflexales bacterium | reverse complement strand
ATCACGCGCCCGGGGAACCAGTCCAGGAAGGTCGGCGAGAGGACGCGCATAAAGCCGGCGAGGACCACCAGGTCAGGCGTGAAGGCGGCGGTCACGGCGGCGAGGCGCTGCTCCCACGCGGCGCGGGCGTCGGCGCGGGCCGGGCCGCGCGGCGCCTGGGGCAGGGGGATGTGGGCGGCGGCGGTGCTGCGCGCCAGGGCCCGCTGGAGGCCATAGGCGTCGGCGCGGTCGCTAACTACCAGGGCCACCTGGGCATCTATACGGCCGGCCGCCTCGGCGTCGAGGAGCGCCTGCAGGTTCGAGCCAGAGCCGCTGAGGAGGACGGCAATCCGGTACATAGGCTCTGCGCGCACCTCACTCCTTCCCAATATCCTTCCGGTAGTGCTTGCCCTCGAACTTGATGCGCTCGGCGAACTCGTAGGCGTGGGTGCGCGCGCGGGCGAGGGTGGAGCCGAGGCCGGTGACGCCGAGGACGCGCCCGCCGCTGGTGCAGAGGCCCTGGGCGCTGATCGCGGTGCCGGCGTGGAAGACGATCACCTCATCGTCGTCGATCGCCTCGACGCCGCGGATCGCGTCGCCGCGGCGGGGCCTGCCGGGGTAGCCCTCCGCGCAGAGGACCACGCAGACAGCGTAGCCGCGGCGGCGGCGCAGCTTCTCGGGGTTCAGGCTGCCCACGGCGCAGTCGTAGAGCACCTCGAGGAAGTCGCCCTCGAGCAGGGGCAGGATCGCCTGGGCCTCGGGGTCGCCGAAGCGGGCGTTGAACTCGAGGACGCGCGGGCCGTCGGGGGTGAGCATGATCCCGGCATAGAGGACGCCGCGGAACGGCGCGCCTCGGGCGGCGAGCTCATCGATCACGGGCTGCATACAGCGGGTGAGGATCTGATCGAGCAGGGTGGGCGTCACCTCATCGACGGGGGCGATCACGCCCATGCCGCCGGTGTTGGGGCCGGTGTCGCCCTCGCCGAGGCGCTTATGGTCGCGGGCCGTCGGCAGCGCCACCAGGCGCTTGCCGTCGCACAGGGCCAGCACCGAGACCTCGCGGCCCTGGAGGCGCTCCTCGAGCAGTAGGCGGCTGCCGGCGGGGGTGGCGCCGAGCTTCTGGATGGCGGTCAGGGTGCCGGGCAAGTCGTCGGGCACCACCACGCCTTTGCCGAGGGCCAGGCCGTCGGCCTTGACCACCCAGGCCTTGCCGCTGTCGCGGGCAAAGGCCGCGGCCTCGGCGGGGCTATCGAAGACGTGTGTGGCGGCGGTGGGCACGCCCGCGGCGGCCATGATCTCTTTGGCGAAAGACTTGCTGCTCTCGATCTGGGCGGCGGCAGCGGTCGGGCCGAAGGCCGGGATGCCGGCGGCCACGAAATGATCGACGATCCCATCGGCCAGGGGGTTGTCGGGGCCGACCACCAGCAGGTCGATCCGCTCGCGCTGTGCCAGATCGACCAGCGCCTCAGCGTCGCTGAGGGGGAATGGGACGTTCTGGCCGTAGCTGCCGGTGCCGGTGTTGCCCGGGACACAGAGCAGCCTTGTAAAGCGTGGCGACTGAGCGATTTTCCAGGCTAGGGCGTGCTCGCGGCCGCCCGATCCGATCAGCAGAACATTCATAGCGAGGTGCGCTCTCCTTCGTTGCCGATGGCGCAAGTATAGCACACCCCGGGCCGAGACTCCCGCCTGGCCAGCGCCGAGGCGCTCTGTTGCTTGATCACCACCTTTGACCCTTGCCACTTGACCGAATCGGCCCCTTGGGCGTACCCTTTGAGGGCCGCAGCGGTCTGTGCAGCGAGCACGAGCCTCTTGTCCACACCCCCGGGAGCATTGTGAAGGGTAGCTACATCCTGGTTCTGCACCTCGAACAGCCTCTGGCGGGGCTTCAGGTCGGGCGTCTTGGCCGGTTCGATTTTGCGCCGGGTTTCTACCTCTATGTCGGCAGTGCCCTGGGCCCGGGCGGGCTTGCGGCCCGCCTGGCCTATCACGGCCGCCACAAGGAGCATCCCCACTGGCATATCGACTACCTGCGGGCCCACGCGCGCCTGTGTGAGGCCTGGGCCGTGGCGGGCCCTGAGCGGATGGAGTGCCGCTGGTGCCAGGCTCTGGGCGCGCACCCGGCCGTCACCGTCCCCGCGCCCGGCTTTGGCTCGCGCGATACCGGCTGCCTCAGCCACCTTTTCTACCTCCCCCGCGCCCCCCACTCCAGCTTCCTCACCGATATTATCCTCGGCGCTGTCGCCACCGATCAGCCCGCCGAGCTGCAGATCGAGATCCACATCTTCGACAATCCCTAGCCGCCTCGCCTCGGGGCTATTGACAAGGCCAGAGGCCCCGCTTATAGTGCAGTAGCGAATTTTTGCCCGGCGGCAGAGCGCTGGTTGTATCCATCTCCCGCCATCGTGGCTAGCTCAGGGCGCTATGGGAGACAAACTCGTCATCGTCGAGTCGCCTGCCAAGGCGAAGACGATCCAGAAATACCTTGGTCGCGGCTATCGCGTGACGTCGAGCATGGGCCATGTGCGCGATCTGCCAAAGCGCGATCTCGCCATCGATCTCGACCACGACTTTCAGCCCGTCTACGAGGTCACCAAGCAGAAGGTGGTCAGCGAGCTGCGCCAGGCGATCAAGAGCGCCGACGCGGTCTACCTCGCCACCGACCCCGACCGCGAGGGCGAGGCCATCGCCTGGCATATCACCGAGGCCGTGAGCGTGCCCCGGCGCACGCCTATCCACCGGGTGGTCTTCCAGGAGATCACGCGGAATGCGGTGCAGCAGGCTATCCAGAACCCCCGCGCCATCGACGCGAACCTCGTCAACGCCCAGCAGGCCCGCCGCGTCCTCGACCGCCTCGTCGGCTACCAGATCAGCCCCCTGCTCTGGGATAAGGTCAAGCGCGGCCTCTCGGCCGGCCGCGTGCAGTCTGTGGCCGTGCGCCTGATCGTCGAGCGCGAGCGCGAGGTCGAGGCCTTCGTCCCCGTCGAGTACTGGTCCATCGAGGCCGATCTGCTGAAGGAGGGCGGCACCGCCCCCCGCGATGCCTTCCGCGCCGTCCTCGTTGAGCGGGCCGGCAAGAAGCTCGACAAGTTCGCCGTAGAGAATCAGGGCCAGGCCGACGCTATCGTGGCCGACCTCGAGGGCGCCCGCTACGCGGTCCAGAAGGTCACCCGCAAGGATAAGCGCCGCGGCCCCGCCCCGCCCTTCACCACCTCGACCCTCCAGCAGGAGGCCGGGCGCAAGCTTGGCTTCAGCGCCAAAAAGACCATGACCCTGGCCCAGCGTCTCTACGAGGGCATCGATATCGGCGGCGACGAGGGCACCGTCGGCCTGATCACCTATATGCGCACCGACAGTGTGAACGTTGCGCAGGAGGCGCAGGTCGAAGCTCGGGCTCTGATCGGCGAGCAGTATGGCCCGGAATACGTCCCGCCGGAGCCCAACGTCTATAAGGCGCGCGCTAAGAATGCGCAGGAGGCCCACGAGGCTATCCGGCCCACCTCGGTCCGTCGCGTCCCGACGAGCACTCCGTCGTCCGTCGGCGCACGCTTCCCGGCGATCACGAAGATGGCAGCACCGATCGCTGCCGCCAGCAACGAGGCGATCAGGATTCCGATCTTGGCC
>JAAXUL010000229.1 GCA_013336035.1 Chloroflexales bacterium | reverse complement strand
TCCGCCGCCTGTCGCTCCTCCGCGCTGGCGCTGCTCAGCACGATGAATGGGTCATCGTGCCAGAAGGTGCCCTCTTTCGGATAGATCGCGACCAGCGGCGTGGCGGGCGGGTCGACCTTGTTGAAGTCGATCAGCGTGATCTCCTCCATGGGGAAGGCCGAGATGTAGCTCATCCCGAACTTCTTCATGTTCGAGGAGAAGATCAGGGTGTTGTAGCCGTAGTGCTTGATGCCCTGCCCCAGGTCGCGCACAAACTGCTGGGCCGATTGGCTCTGCACATCGGCGACGGTCAGATCGCGCTGCTTGCCGGCGGCGGCGTAGAACTCGGCGATCAGCGTGCTCAGGGCCGAGGTGCTGATCTCGGGGTCAGTGTGCCCCCACGAGAAGCGCCCCCACTCGGGGTGGCCAAACTTGCCCCAGCCCTCGGGGTTCTCGATCAGGTCGAGCATATCGGACCAGCCGATGGGCTTATTGGGCCAGCCCATCGCCTCGGCCATAGGGCGCCACATCCCGATCACAACGGGCGTCAGCAGCATCGGCTCGCTCGAGACGGCGATATTATCGTTGCCCGTCTCTTGCTTCAGCACCTCGAGCCACGTCGAGGCCGACGGGCTCCAGACTGTCACATCGAGGGTGCCATTCTTCAGCTCGGTGCGGGCGGCGCCCGACGACTTGTTAACCCCCTCAACGTAGACCGGGCGCCCGGCGATCTCGACCTTCTGCGCATTGAAGCGGGGGATCTGCTCGTTGAGCCACTTCTCTTTCTCGGGGCTGTAGGCGATAGAGATCACCAGCGCATTGGCCGGCGGGCCGCTAGGGTCGCCCCCGGCGCCGGAGCCCCCGCTGATGCCGCAGGATGATAGCAGCACCGCCAGGGCCGTAGCAAACATAACCAGGGCATAACGTCGCATGACCGCTCCTCGGGAATAAGCGATGGCCGTATCTCTCTCAGATACGGCCGGACAGGCGATTTTGTTTCAGCGCGGCTCGTACGCGGCTACTGGACGATAAACTGGGCGTTGCGGTACTGGCTGTCGAGGGCGTCCTTGATCACGCCGGCCTCGAGCACATCGCGCACCTCGCGCACGCCATCTTCGACGCTGAGGCGGGGCGTGTAGCCGAGGGCGCGGCGGATCTTGGCGAAGCTGACCCGGATGTCGCGCATATCGCCGCCGAAGGTCAGGTCTTTGTGCTCGACCCGCGTGCCCTCGACGTAGCGCTGCACCAGGGCCACAATCTCGTCTTTCGTGTAGTTGCCCTCGTCGCTGCCCACATTGAAGATCTGGTGGTCGACCACCTCGCGGGGGGCCGCGAGGGCAAGCATGATCGCGTCGGCCACATCGCGCACGTGGACGAAGGAGCGGGCGTAGCCGCGCTGATAGATCACCAGCCGCCGCTTCGTCAGGGCCTCGAGCACGAACTGGTTCACGATCAGGTCGAAGCGCATGCGCGGCGAGACCCCGAAGAGGGTGGCGAAGCGGTAGAGCACCGGCGCCGCGCGCGCGCCCGCCGTCTCGTTGAGCAGGAACTGCTCGGAGGCGATCTTGGTCTCGGCGTAGAGCGACTGCGGGTTGAGGGGCGACTCTTCGGTGACGGGGGCGCCGTCGGGCGAGAGGCCGTAGTTGCTGTAGGTCGAGGCGAAGAGGAAGCGCGACGTGCCGGCCGCCTCGGCCACGGCGTACACGCGCCTGGTGCCCTCGTAGTTATAGCGCCAGGCCACCTGTGAGCCGACCATCTGGCAGGCTGGGAAGCCCACGATCGCCGCCAGGTGGACCACCGCGTCGACCGGGGTGGCGGGCAGGTTGCCTACGCGTATGCCGCCCTCCTCGGCCTGTAGCTGGCCGGGGTCGCAGACATCCACCTTGGCGAAGCGGAAGCCAGGGTGCTGCCAGTAGCCGAGCAGCGACTGGCCGCCGAAGAGCAGGTCGTCGGCGACGGTGACCCGCCAGCCGGCGTTGAGCAGTACACCAGTGAGCAGCGAGCCGATATAGCCGGCCCCGCCAGTGATCAGCACGTGGGGCGCCGCATCGTGAACCGGTTGAGTCATCGTTGCCTCCTTCGAGGATCGGTCAGATGGGGATGGATGGGCAGGCCGCCCCCCGCAGCGACGTTCATTGTACTATTCTTCAGGCGCTCTTGCACTGCCGGCTGCATGCTCTGAAGAGGCGCTCGCCGCGCGTCGCGGCATCGCCACGGGCGAATCATGGTCTGGCGATAGGCAGGAACGGCAAATAGACCCGCGTCCCGAGGCAGGGCTGACCACCAGGCTCGCCACAGCCAGGCGATGGGCTGGGGGTCACCGGGCTGGGGGTTACGGGACTGGGAGTCACCGGGCTAGGGGTCGGCTCCGCGGCGATCTGCGCGCAGATCGTCTCTGCCCAGAGCTGAGCCATCGCCGAGAGCCCCGCGGCTGTAGGGTGGATGTTATCCTCATTGAAGGGCGCGGTAGCGTCGGCCGGATCGAGCGCTGTGATCTGGTCCTGGTGCGCATCGAAGTAGCTATAAAAATCGGGGCCTAGATAGGTCGCAGTGCTCGCGCTGAGCTGGGCGACCACGCTGCCGATCTCAGTGTTCAGCTCGATGGTCTTCAGTTGACGTGGCGCTGCCCCCCCCGGCGGATCATTGCGCCACGGCAGCCTGGCCACCCAGAGGGTAAGGCCGCTGTCTTGCAGGCGCAAGGCCGCTATCACATCACGCAGGTCCTGGTTATAGACGCTCCCCGGGAGCGGGTCGTTGAAGGCCGTCGAGACCGCCGTCGAGGCGTCATTGGTGCCAATCTGTAGCAGGATGTGCTGGGCGCCGAGCTGGCTGAAGTGGCTGCGGTACACCGCCGCCTTGCCGAGCACATTCACATCGCCCGCCGTGCCATACCCATTGCCGGTCGGGTTCGCCGTCTGATAGCGGTCACGCGCCGTGCGGATGCCGCTGAAGCCGTCATTCAGGATGAAGACTGGCGAGTTTAGACACTGGCTCAGGCGATCATTCAGCTCAACCTGATAGCCTCGGAAGTAGGTATTCTCCGGCTGCTGGGCTGTGCCGCTCGCATCAAGGTCATCATCAATATTGTCGCTCTGCGGGTAGTTCCGCCCATCGGCGCTCACCGGGTAGCCGCTCGCGGGGGCGGGCGGGCTGCTGATCGGCGCCGTATAGCGGGGTCCGGCAAGCGTGGCATCAGCGGTGGGCGACAGCCAGTATGGCCCCCACAGCCCGGACGTGATCGAGTCGCCGATGCTCACAAAGACGCGGCCATAGGCGACCTTGTCCAGCGTCTTACTCAGCTCGGAGGGCTGTCCACTCACCAGGGCCGTCACGGTCACACTGTACTCGGCCCGGCGCGGCAGCGTGAGCACCGCGCCATAGCCGTCGTCAGGGGTGTTGTCATCGCTACTCTGGCTGAAGCCCGGGCCGCTCACCTGAAAGCGCACGCCGCTCAGGCCCGCGGGTGCGTTCGCGACCGTGGCCCGCAGGCGCAGCTCCGGCCAGGTCTGGATATACGGGACCGAGAAGACATCATAGATGGTCGTTCTGCCAGCCGACGTAGAGGGGAGGTTCCCGTCTACCGTGAGCAGGCCCGCCGGCGAGAGGGTGCGCGGGGCCGTGCCGGCCTGGTTCATGACCTCTACTGCCAGGGTCGGCGTCTGAGCCAGGCCCAGGGTGAAGCTGCGCGACGCAGCGTCACCAGGGGGCAGCAGCCCAAGGTACTGCACATTCAGCTCGCCCGTCGTCTGGTCCCAATCCGCCAGGTAGTCGACCCCCTCGACCAGGTGCTGCCCGGCGAGGGCCAGGTCGCGCGCAGGGCCTGGCCACCCCGACACCTTAAAGCGGGGCTGGCGCACCACGCCGTCAGGCGGGGTTAGCTCAAGCGTGCCGGAGCCATTCGCCTCGACGAGCAGCGTGTTTGCCGGATCAAGGCGGGGCGCCGCGGCGCCGACGCCCCCCAGGACTGCCGCCAGCCCGGCATCGCCCGGGGCCGCTTCATCCGGCGTCCAGGCTCCCAGATAGAGCAGCCCGGTGGTCACGAGCTCGGCGCCAGCGCGGCCAGTGCCAAGCGACTGAAAGGTGGCCCCGCTAGCGGCCGCCGGGTCGATCTGCACGGCAGTGCCGAGGGCAGCGGCAGAGCGCGCCTCGACCACGACCTGACCGCCGGCCCAGATGGTATAGGTGAGCACAGCGGAGGCGTTGCCCACGCGGCCCTCGAGGCTGACCACTGTCCGCGCTGGCGTCACCGCAACAAGCCGAGGCCGCCCACGGAAAGGCGCGCCGTCAGGCTCGCTGTGGGCCAGGAGGTGCCCGCCGGGGGCCACTAGATTACGGTTCGGATCGGTGGCCAGATCGAACCAGCCGGCGATCCCGGCGCCGTCGACGACCAGGGTGAAGCGCTCGGGTGAGACCACGCGCACCCTCGGCGCGTCGGGTGGGCCCTCGCGCCGCGCCGAGAGGCCCCGCACCGGGCTGGATGGCTGAGCCACCACGCTGGGCTGGGCCAGCGCCAGCACAGACCCAAGCAACACGACGACGATAGCGATGTTCAACCAGGGTCGGAGGTGCATTCCTGTGTTCATACAGTGATGGGGTAATAGTGCGAGGGCGCAGGTGCAACTGCACCCTCAACCGCAGACACATGTATGCGCAGGAGCGGAGCACAGGCCCGGGATGTATGCTCACGCCTCTGCGAATCCCGTACCCCCTATTACACGGGCACGTAGCGGCTCGCCAACCGAGCGGTCGCTGCTCCCGGGCGCGGGCAGGGCGGGCGACAGGCCCTGGTGCTGGAACGAAGGGATCAGGGCATGAAGCATCTGCAAGATCAGCGCCGAATCATCGCGCCCGGCTGCCAGCTCGAGGCCCCGGATCGCCTCGTCGAGGGTAGATGGCACGAGATTAGAGGCATTGCAGGCGATAAAGATCTTCTCGTGGAAGGTGCGCTGATACTCCTCGCCAGCGATAAAGAGCTCCTCGTAGAGCTTCTCGCCCGGGCGCATACCCGTAAAGGCGATATCGATATCGCGCCCCACCTCCAGCCCCGACAGCTCAATCATATCACGAGCCAGGTCCACAATGCGCACCGGCTCGCCCATATCGAGGGTGAAAACCTCGCCGCCATTGCCCAGCGTGGCGGCCTGCAGCACCAGCTGCGTCGCCTCGGGGATGGTCATGAAGAAGCGCACCATCTCGGGGTGCGTGACGGTCACCGGCCCGCCAGCCGCAATCTGCTGATTGAAGGTCAGCACGACCGAGCCGCGCGAGCCGAGCACATTGCCGAAGCGCACCGCGACATACGGCTTGCCGCTAGAGGTGGCCGCCTGATGCACCAGCAGCTCAGCCACACGCTTCGAGGCGCCCATCACGCTGGTCGGGTTCACCGCCTTATCGGTCGAGATCATCACGAAGTGCTGCACATCCACGGCCCGCGCCGCGTCCAGCAGGTTGCGCGTGCCGAGCACATTATTCGTGATCGCCTCTGCCATATTGAGCTCCATCAGCGGCACATGCTTGTGCGCCGCCGCGTGGAAGACGATCTCGGGGCGAAACTGGTTGAAGACGCTGCTCACGCGCTGGGGGAAGCGGACATCGGCGATCACGGTAGAGAGCCGCGTGCCGGCCGGCAGGTGCTTGCGCAGCTCGTGCTCGACCGTAAACACGCTATTCTCGCCATGGCCCATAACAATCAGCTCGGCGGGCTCGCAGCGCAGCACCTGGCGGCACAGCTCGCTGCCAATCGATCCGCCGCCACCCGTAACCAGGACCCGCCGGCCGCGTAGCAGCTCGCGCACCGCGCCGATATCAGTACGGACAGGCTTGCGCCGCAGCAGATCCTCGATCTGCACATCGCGCAGCTGACTAACACTGATCTTGCCATCGAGCAGCTCGTAGATGCCGGGCATACTGCGCGTGCGCACGCCCACATGCTCACACAGCTCGACGATGCTACGGATCACCTTGCCGGGCGCCGTCGGCATAGCGATGATCACCTCGTCCACGTGATACTCGCTGGCCAGACGCGGAATATCATGGCGATTGCCCCGCACCGGCACCCCGTGGATATGCACATTATGCTTGAGCGGGTCATCGTCGATAAAGCCAACTACCTCAAGGCCCAGCTGCGGGTTTTGACGCAGCTCGCGCATAATCATTGAGCCGGCGCTCCCCGCCCCCATGATCAGCACCCGGGTTATGCTGCCATCGTGCTCGTGGCGCGCCCGATGCCGCACCAGGCTATGGCTCCAGCGCACCCGGATAAGCAGGCGCGGCAGCGCGGTCACCACAATCGCCAGCATCAGATAAATGAAGGGCACCGAGCGCGGCACATTCACTTCTAATCTGACGGCGCTGGCCAGAATCGCGCCGCCGCTCGCAACAACTGTGGCAACCAGCACTGCGCCGACCAGCAAGAAAAGCTCTTCGATCGAGGCGTAGCGCCAGTAGCGCGAGTAGATCCCGCTGGCCTGGAAGACCGCCGGTGTGATCACCGTAGCAAGCACCGTCATGACCAGGAAGCCCAGCAGATACTCTGACGACCCCAGGGTCTCAAGACGGATGACGAAGCTCAGGTAGGCTGCTACAGGCAACAACAGGACGTCGGCTGCGAAGAAGAACCGGTTGCGTATTGGAGAGCTTACCATGGGCACTTGCACGGCTTCAATCCTTTCGTCGTACCGAAGTATCGGCTACGGAGGGACCGCCTGGGCGCACCGACCCACAGGCAGGTGGGTTGAGCCGATCCGGGTTGCATGGCGTGATCGCAACCGCGGAGTGATCAGAAGCACGCTCCAGCATCTAAAGGCTTCTCTGGATCGCCGGGGTGGAACAAGAATTGGTTTGGGTGGTCGTACGTAGCCAAGCGTACGCTAATTAAGTGAATTCGATGTGAACAGGTTTATGAGTTTTATCCCTGGTAAATGGCAAATTTGTCACCTTCTGGCATCTTCGCCTGCGGGCGCACTTTATGTCATCCCAGCGCACGCCCACGGGCTCAGCTGATAGCGCTGCCAGTAGTAGCCGATCGCCACCATCTCGCGGGCAACGCTGCGCCAACCATTCAGCTCGCGCCACCACCGGCTGTCATCATAGGGCAGGCCCTGGGCGGGCACGTAATAGAGCTGAACAGGCTGTGACTCTAGCGCGTGACGGATCAGGCATAGGGCCCGCCGGCCATGAAACCAGCTGGTGACCACCACCAGGCTGCGCGCGCCCCGCGCCCGCGCCTGCGCGGCGATCTGCTGGCTATCCTCCCAGGTGCTGGTCGAGGGAAGCAGAGTGATCACGTCGTCGGCGATCCCATTCTGCCAGGCGATCACCCGCCAAGACATTGCCAGCGAGACCGTCCCGCCCGGATCCGGCACGTCCCCCGTGATCCAGACAGCGTCAGCGACCCCCGCCGCATAGAGGCGCGCGGCCTCGAGCACGCGGGCCTGATGGTCGCCGGCCAGGACGACGATCACATCGACATGGGCTGGCGGCGCTATTGCCGGCACATTCAGCCATGACGCCCCCAGCACGATCACGCCGACCACGCCGAGCATGAGCGCGACGGCGCCAAGCAGCGCCCGGCGCAGCCAGGTCGGCCAAGGCATCAGGCCAGCACCGACCGCAGCTGCGCGCAGACATAGTCGACCTGCTCCTCGCGCATAACCCCCGAGAAGGGCAGAGCGAGCGAGCAATCGCCAAGGGCCTCGGTCACGGGGAAGTCGCCCCGCCTGAAGCCGAAGCGCTCGCGGTAGAACGGCTGCAGGTGGATCGGGGTAAAGTAGGGCCGGCTCGGCACGCCCACGGCGCCAAGGCGCGCCATCACCGTATCGCGCTCGGCGGGCGCCAGGACACGCACCACGTAGACAAACCAGCTCATACGGGTGGTCTCGGGGGCAATGGCGGGCCGCTCGAGCAGCGCAAGGTCGGCAAGCCGCTCGTTATACCAGCCGGCCACCTGGGCGCGCCGGGCCAGCAGATCATCGATGCGCCGCAGCTGGGCCAGCCCAAGGGCGGCGCTCAGCTCGTCGAGACGATAGTTGTAGCCAAGGCGGGTATGGTTCAGCCAGGCGTCGAAGACATCGCGCCCCTGGTTGCGCAGCGAGCGAAAGAGGGTGAGCCACTCGTCGTGGTTGGTCACGATCATCCCGCCCTCGCCTGTGGTCATCTGCTTGTTCGGGTAGAACGCGAAGACGGCAGCGTCGCCCAGCGCGCCCGCGCGGCGACCCTTATACTCCGCGCCGATGGCCTCGCAGGCGTCCTCAATTACGGCCATGCCATAGTCGGCGGCGACGGCGAGGATGGGGTCCATGTCGGCGGGCTGACCAAAGGCGTGGATCGGCATCACCGCCCGCGGCGTGCCGACTGTCTCGGCCGTCCGCGGCAGCCAGCGCCGCGCCGCCGCGCCGCCGCGGGCCAGGTCGTGGGCCGCCTCGGCCACCAGGCTCGGGTCAATATTGCCCGTCGCCCGATCGACGTCGACAAACACCGGGAGGCCACGCTCGTAGAGGATGCTGTTGGCCGAGGCGATAAACGAGAAGGGTGATGTGATCACCAGATCGCCCGGCTGCACCCCCGCGGCGTGCATACACAGGTGCAGCCCGCTCGTCCCCGAGTTTACCCCGGCAGCGTGACGGACGTGCGCGTAGGCTGCGGCTGCCTCCTCGAAGGCGACAATCTGCGGGCCAATGCTAAGTACGGGCGTGCGCAGCACGGCGCTCACCGCGGCGATCTCGGCCTCGGTAATATCGGGCGAGGACATCGGAATTTGCATCGCTTGCTCCATCCTCCGGGTCTCGACTCTCGCGAACACCGCAACCCTACGTGGCCTGCATCGGCCGGCGGTAGGCCGGAAAATACTCAGAGGCCACAAATGTCAACCCCTGGCGCGCAGCCCAGAGCGCCCGCGCCTCGTTGAGCCGCGCGTAGCCCTCGGGGCTGATTACCCAGCGCCAGACCGCAAAGCGGTGGCGTCGATGCGAGAATCCCGCCTTAAACTGGAACAGCGTGTCTTCGCGCGAGCCGATCCCGCCGCCAAGGTGCAGCACCTCGGCCCCGATCTCGTTCGCCCAGTGTCGGGCCTCGTCCACGATCAGCTTCATCGGTGCCAGCTTGAGGTATTGCTCGTGAGTGCCGGCCAGATGATACTGGACGATGCCCTGGCAGCGAGAGAAGAGCGCCGCGGCGATCACCTGCTCGCCCTGGCGGCAGACAAACAGCTGGTAGTGGCCGTCCATCGCTAGCAGGCTCTCGAAGTAAGGCCGCGTGAAGAAGTATCCCTCGGAGGCGCCCACGCGCCGCATGGTGGCGGCGTAGATCTCTATGAACGACTCAAGCGCCGCGCCGGCGGCGTCACGCTCACACACCAGCCCACCCTGGCGCAGGCGGCGCACCTCGTAGCGGTGGCTCTGACGATAGCCCGCCAGCTGGGCCGCTTGGTCAAGGCGAAGATCGAGCGAGACTGTCTGGCCGCAGGGCACATACTCGCCGAGGTTGGCGATGACTTCGCCCTGAGCGAGCAGCGGGTGCAGACGCGAGAACGCCGCCACGACCCTGAGATCGCCCAGGCAGCCCCGCAGCTCGGTCTGGAATCTAGCCGCCGCCTCAGCCGCGATGGGTCGCGCCGGGACAACCGGCCCCGGGTAGCCATAGGCCGACACTGCGTCAAAGCCGCCGGCGCCGATCTGCTCGAGGCCCGGCACCTGATCGAGGGGGCGTAGGAGCAGCGGCAGGGCAATGGTTAGCCCCGCGTCCTCGTAGACAAACAGGCGGGCCAGGCCCTCGCCGCACTGCTCGGCCAGGGCGTGATACGCCGGGAGATGGTACACATCATAGGGTCCGGCGGCCTCGAGGGCCGCCGTCCACGCATCCGCATCCCGGAGATCGGAA
>JAAXUL010000914.1 GCA_013336035.1 Chloroflexales bacterium | reverse complement strand
CGCGTCCAGCTTGAACGTCGCGCTCTTGACCACGCCCTCCACGGGCCGGTGCAGGATGAGCTGGACAAGGCCCACCTTGGGCACATACAGCTGCTCACCCTCAAGGCGCACCTCGGCGGGCAGGCGGAAGGTGGGCCGGTCGCGCCGCTTGCTCCTGAAGCGGGGGAACTTCGCCCGCCTGGCGAAAAAGTTCCCGAACGCCTTGTCCAGGTCGCGGATCGCTTGCTGGAGAGACTGAGCATTCATTTCCCGCAGCCATGCCGTCTCTGGCTGACGCTTGAGGGCGGTCAGCTCCGCGCAGAGCTGAGTTACGGTCAGGCTCTTGCCAGTCGCGCGGTAGTGCGCCTGGCGGCGGGCCAAGGACCAGTTGAAGACCCATCGCCGCGCGCCCGCCCACTGGAAGAACACCGCCTCCTGCTCGGCGGTGGGCATCAAGCGGTAGCGATAGGCTTTCTGGTGGGTGCTCATTTGTTCGTATTATATCATGCCTGAAAGGCTGCCGCCGCATTGAGTTGCGCTGAAGCGCGCTTCACCACCCGCCGCAAGCGGCGGGGCACTCGCGCGCCCTCGCACAAAGCAGATCGGCAGGGATGGCCTCGAGTGTAGTACCCGCGCCAAAGAGGTACGGCCTGATGGCCTGCACCGCAGGGCCATCATGATCGTCGGCGACCTCGTGCAGCGGGGAGCGGTCGAGTCCGAAGTGCCGCTCAAGTGCGGCGACGACCGCCAGCTCGGCGAGCAGGCAGTCGCTCCCATCCGTCCGCCGCCAGCTTCCCAGCAGCGGCAGATGGGTGTCGTCCTGGAGGTACAGCCGCCGCATGCCCTATCTCCTACAGCAGGTCGATCACAATCGGCGCGTTGGCCGGCTCGTAGCGGAGGGTGCAGGCGCTCGCGTTGACGAAGGTGGTCCCGCGGTGCGCGATCTGGCCGTAGGCCTCGTGGATGTGCCCGAAGATATGGAGGCGGGGGCGGGCTCGCACTACGGCCTCGGCGAGTGCCTCATCGCCCAGACGCTCGCCCTTGTGGTTCTGGTCCAGCGCACCGAGCGGCGGGCCGTGCGTGATCAGCACGTCGATGCCGTCGGGGAGCTCGGCCCAGTGATAGGCGAGCGCCATCAACGATCGCCCGAATGCCCAGCCTGGGCCTGGCGTCCAGGGCGAGCCGTAGAAGATGAGGCCGTCGATGGTCACGGCCTCATCACAGAGGTAGGTGGTGTTCGCGAGCAGCCGGCGCGCTTCGTCCGGCTCCCACTGGATGTCCCAGTCGTGGTTGCCGGCGATGACGAGCTTGTGCGGGTGAGGCAGCTCGCCCAGCCAGGTGTTGAGGTCGCGCAGCTCGTCCAGATTTCCCTGCCTCGTCAGATCGCCGGCGTGGACGAGGACATCGCCGGGCGGCACGGCGACCTGGCGATGTAGGCCATGGGTGTCGGCGAGGCAGACGATGCGCACTACGCCTCCGCGCCGTTGGGGCCGACCGCCGGGGCGTAGCGTAGGGCGATCGGGTCGAGCGCAACGCCATTTGGCCAGCGGATAGTACCGCCTTCGACCCGCATCTGGACGAAAAAGGCCGACCGGCGGATCGCCGCGCGGCCCGGCCCGCGGAGAATCGGGTCAAGGTCGAGCACCCGCCCAACCCCATCGTCGAACTGGAGCCTGACGCGGTAGCCGTCGAGCAGCTCCACACTGATGATACGGACGAGGTGGCGCACGCCCTCGCCGTCACCGAGGGTCGGGGTGGCGCGGACAGCGTCCCACAGCGCCTCGTAGTCCTGGACGTCGCTGGTCGCTACCCCCTCCTCACACAGTAGCCGCACGGTCATCGCGTCGAGACCCAGGAAGCGAGCGCGGGTGAGTGTTGCCGTGATCTCCGTCCGCATCATCTCGACCAGCTCGGCGCGAGCAACCTCCTCGATACCATCTTCGACGAGAACGAGTCGCTCACCCGGGTGGAGCTGGAGCGCGGTGATAAGCTCGTGACGCGCATTCCACCACTGTCCGGCGGGGAGGCCGACCTGCTCGCCTGCCCGCACCGCAAGGCTCCCGTTCTCCCAGAGCAGATCCGGGTCGCCGCGGAGACGCTCCACGCGATCAACGGCCCAGGCATCGAGGTCAAAGTCTTCATCGTCCTCACGCCCCAGCAGCGCGCAGATCTGCTCGGCCAGGGTCGCCCCAATGTCGGCGTGGCCCCAGACATACTGCTCGGCGAGGCGGTCCAGGGTCGCCTCCAGCGACATCGCGGGCTCGATGGGAGTGGGCATGGGCGGTCTCCTGAACGGGGCTTTACGGTCTATTTTCGTAAGAGGCCGCGTGCGGGCGGTCCTCCGGGTCACCCTCGCCGTACTGCGTGATGCCGACGAGCTCGAGGTACTCGCTCGCGAGCCCAACAAGGTAGGCGTCATCTCCAGGACTGGCCGTAGGCTCTCCCAGCTGCGAGCGAACATACGTGCGGGTATAATAGCAAGCGGCGAAGCATCCGTCAACCACGACCAGCGGCGCTTGAAGCCTTGGAGTAGGAGTTGTCGGGGCCTGGTACGGTGGTCACCCCAACGCCCCGTACTCATGATCTGGGATGGGGCGACTGATGCGCCATGGCTTTGGTAATGACGGTCTGCTATCCTATGGATATCGAGCAGCTACGCACCATCACACCCCAGCCCTGCTCACCCGGCTCTTTTCCAGCACACGAGCGCGCAAGAACATCATCCCAGCACCGTCGCAGCCGACATCGCAGCCAGCTTCCCACCATCTCAGCACCGTCGCAGCCGACATCGCAGCCAGCTTCCCACCATCTCAGCCCTGCGTCCCAGCACCGTCGCAGCCGACATCGCACCCCACATCGCCGCACCGTCCCAGCCCGTTCGCGCCGCTCGGAGCACGACTTATCAAAACCAGCACGTTGCTACGCATTGTGCGCGCTGGTAAAGAGCCTGACGAACCCCGGCAGTTAGCCGGGGTTCGTCGTTGTGTTGGGCCTCTGCGGCGCCTCCTTCGGTCCTATTCCGTCTCCGCCTGACGGTGGAAGGCGCGATCCGACCAGGTGACGATGTGAGCTGGCACGCTGGCTGCTACAGTAGTTACAGACACGCGCGATGGTCGCGGCGGCCATTGCCCCAGGGGTACCTGGATGTCCCGCACGCCGCCTCCATAAACCCCTAACCCCCCGCGGCCGTCGTGATGACGGCCGCTTCTTCATGTACAGGCCTTGATATGCCACCCAGACACTCACCACGTGGAGCGACGCGGCGACACATGTGGGCGGAGCAGGCGCCTCCCCAAGGATCGCTTCGAGGAGACCGGCGAACTCTATAGAGGCCTCCAGCGCGCCGATCAGGCGGGTAGTGGCAGCGAGGTCGTGGTGATCGACGGCGACGATCAGAGCAGCGATAAACATACGCCACACCTCGCGTGCGCTCCTCCACCGCAGGCCCGTGGTAGCATGCGGCCATGCAACAGCGCGACAAGCCCACTATGAGCGACAGAGCGGGGCGGGGGACGACGAGCGACCTCATCGCCGTGGTGGCGGCGGCCCTGCTAGCCCACCGGCCGAGGCCACGCATGCCATGGCCCTTGCCATCGACCCCACGGAGGTGGGCGACCGCCTCGGG